>DOTD01000101.1:6712-8813 GCA_003513005.1 Desulfotomaculum sp. | reverse complement strand
CGGCAAATTTGCAGGTTACCCGACTTCCCATCCCACATTGGCCGAAAGGCGGAGACATTGACACGGAAGAACCGTCCCCCTGTGCGCCCCCATAAATTTACCCTTACCCTATCAGGAAACATTGCCGGAAATAAAAGAACTGGCTCACCGGCTGGGCCGGCAGGGTATTAAGACTATTAAGGCTTTGCGTATAGACAGCCACGGTAAGTGCGCTTTTGAGTTTGCCGATCCTGTTGTTGCGGCACGGGCTATTGCCGGGACTGAAATTTCTGCTTTGCTGTGAAGAAAAATTGTTTATGCTTGATGTGTATAACAAATTGGCTGCAGCTGAGGCGCAGATAGCGGAAGGAAGAGTGCTGGACGGAGAAGCCTCTCTGAGAAGCATAAGAGGGAAATACAATTTATAGGCCAATTGTTTCAGAGCTTGCTTACAGAGATATGGATAATATTGTCTCGTACATTGCTGTTCAACTTGCAAACCCCACTGTAGCTGCCAACTTCCTGAATGAAGTGGAAAAATGCTACGGCTATTTGAAAAGCAATCCGCTTATTTATGAACGGCGCCATGACGCTTATTTGGAAAAGGTAGGCTATTACAAAGCGATCATCAGAAACTATGTGCTGGTTTATAAGGTTGATGAAGCGGCTAAGGCCGTCACCGTATATATTAACCGCTTAACCTCCGAAGAAGGCGGCTGCGCCATCGAAATCTCTTCCCTTGTTATGCTAAAGAAATTCGTGTATAATATCTTTAGATTAGGCAAGGAGGCCGGTTTTTTATGCCGAACATTAAATCCAGTACGGACTTAAGGAATAACTACAATGAGATCTCGAAATTCTGCCATGAAAGCAGAGAGCCTGTTTTTATTACCAAAAATGGGCAGGGAGATTTGGCTGTTCTGAGCATTGAAACCTACGAGATGCTCAAAGGCAAAATTGAACTATACCAACTGCTTGACGAAGGCAGGGCGGCAGTAAAAGAGGGAAGAAAGCGTCCGCTTGAAAATGTAATGCGAGACATCAGGCAGGAGTTAATTAATGGCAAAATATAGGGTTGACGTATCGGAACCTGCCGAAAACGACCTGCGTGACATTGTCCGATATATCTCTGCGCAGCTGTCAGCATCAATGACTGCATTGCAGATGATGGACACCGTTGAGGAAGCCATTATGGGTTTAGCGGTCATGCCACAAAAATGCCCTCCGGTGACTGATGAACGGCTTGCAATTATGGGATATCGGAAGTTGCTCATAAAGAACTATATTGTCTTTTTCACGATAGATGAAAAATCAAAAGTAGTTAATGTTGAGAGAATTCTTTATGCAAGACGCGATTGGCATCATATCCTATGATTGTAGTAAATTCCTGCGGCCGGATAGATTTCTTTACTAAGGAGCCGCGATAAATTAAGGTGCTAGAGCTTAACAATTTGATGGCGTGGTTGTATCATAGCGTTGGGGTGATAGGTTACGGAGCCACGATGGAACCCGCCATTTTGGATCGGAGATCGGCTTTTCATAGATAAGGATCTTGAATTGATCCGTTGGACGGCAGAGCGCTTTCCGGGCTTGAGCCGGATGGAACTGGTTTTGACCCTGTGCTTTGAACCTGCCGTGGAAGGCGCCAGACGGACAATTGCGCCTTCATGGGTGCTTGGAGTTGTTGGAACAACTGGCCACAGCAGAAATTGTCCAACTTCCGGCCAAACAAGCAAGGAGCAGTTGCCGACCGGCCCGCTTCCGGGCGGAACCCTTGCCTTAAGACTGTGGCAAGCCTGAACGAGGTGCGGCCAGTGACAGTCGAACCGGTGCTACCCGAGGAACGGGCGGTCTGGGACGTAACGATGGCAGAGTATCATGCGCTTGGCAGCGGCACATGTTACCGGGCGGCGATACTTTCGCTCAGGTGGGCCAGACGACAGGCCGGGGGCGGCTGGATCGGCGGTACGATCAAGAAGGAACTGTGCGGCAGGTCTTCGTCTATCCGCTGGAGCGCAACTGGCGGCAGTCCCTCATGGCGGAAGAACCGGCCGGAAAATGCAGGACAGAAGAGAAAGAGCATATCGAGCGATCAGTTTCGGCAGGGAGGGACGAAGGGATG
>DOTD01000101.1:6288-6633 GCA_003513005.1 Desulfotomaculum sp. | reverse complement strand
ATCAGTTTCGGCAGGGAGGGACGAAGGGATGATTACCGCCGAGCAACGGTTGAACGAGATGAACGAGGAACGCATCCGGCAGCGCTATGAGATATTGGCTCCTTTTTTGGACGAGAAGCAACGCCGGCTGTTTGCGGGAGCGAAAGGCCAGGCGCCTACGGCGCCGGGGGCGAGGAACGGATCGCCGGGCTGCTTGGCATGTCAAACTTAAACTGTCTATGATACCTGAACGAAGGTCCAGTGAACCCCTATGGTGTGTACGACCCCGCTCGCAACGAAGATTGCCCGCCTGCCGGACGGACAGGGGTTAATGTCGGCGCCGACCATGACACAGCCGCCTTCGCC
>DOTD01000101.1:2201-6140 GCA_003513005.1 Desulfotomaculum sp. | reverse complement strand
CCGCCGATGGCGGCGGCAGCAACAATTCACGGTCCCGCCTGTGGAAAGTCGAGTTGCTTTAAATTGGCCGCTGACACCGGCCTATGAGGCGCCGTCTGCCACTTCCCTCCGGGCGCCAGCAAGTGGAATAAAATTGAGCATCGGCTCTTCTCCCACATCACGCAGAACTGGCGTGGCCGACCGCTAGAGAGCCACGAGGTCATCGTCAACCTCATCGCCAACACAACAACTGCTGCGGGCCTGAAGGTTCAGGGCCAACTTGACACCAATCCGTACCCGGCCGGCATTAAGGTTTCCGATATCGAACTGGCAACCATCCAATTGAAGCGCTCGGACTTTCACGGTGACTGGAATTATGGCATCAGTCCACATGGTTGAAAAAATTTATTTTATCGCGGCTCCTAAACGCCAACTGCACCGGGAGATCGAACTCATGCAAGGTATTCACCACCTGCAGCCGGTGGTGATTGTGGACGAAGCCCATCTCTTGGACAGAGAAATGCTGGAGGAAGTCAGATTCCTGCTCAATACTTAAATGGATGCCCAGAATCCCATTTCCCTGATCCTGGCGGGTCAAAATGATCTCTGGGAAAGATTTCAGCTCCAGACGTACGCCGCCATCCGGCAGCGTATCGATATCCAATGCAAACTGTCACATATGGACCGCGCCCAGATGGGTGAGTATGTAAAAAAACACCTGACATATGCCGGTGTTGAACAGGAGATTTTTTCAGACAATGCGGTCGATGAAATTTTTCGGTATTCCAGTGGAACTGCCCGTTTGGTAAACAAGGTCTGTACTCATTCGCTGCTTTATGGATCTCAAAATAAGCGTCGGATTATTGATGATCATATGGTTAAGCTTGTTGTTCAGGGAGAATTGAGCTAAATTCTCCCTTCCCCTTAAAGAGGATTTTGGCAGTAATTCCGTCAAGTTATGGACATTTAATACCGTCTATTGTTGGACATTATGTTCTGGCAGTAACAGCCCGGTTCCGGACAAAAACAATCCGGACGGGATGGCCGTAGTAATCCACCACTACGGAGGCAAGAATGTCACTCTTGCGTTTGGTCACTACCCCGTAGAGTTCGGATAGCCTGTAAAACCGGCCGTTGTAGCCATAAAAAATATTGGGCATGTCTTTGAGCATACAGATTGCCTCGCGCCGGCGGGCTTTGATCGCTTTGGCGCCTCCGGCCAGCTAAACCAACTATCGAACAAAACATACTGGAAAGCGCGGGTATGGGCTAAAACTTCATCCAGGAGACTGACCAGTACCTTCGTTGCCTTTAACACGGCTTTTAGCTCTTCGCTTCGCGCCGGGGGAACCGGCGGGAACTTCCGGTCCCTGTTCGTAAAGCCGGTGTTCTGGCTTATTGGAGCTTAAGCCAATGCAAAGGCCAGGGGAACAAAGGAGGCGCCGTCGCTTAAAGCCCACGGTCAACTTGCGGACCTGCCTGCCGGCAGGCAGGAACCCCGCATATAACGGTTGGCGCCATGATCAAAAACCCTGGCTAGTAGCTCTACCTTTTTACTGCGGTTGCGGCTGTATAGAGAATCGTCAAAAATCAAGGCTTTAACCCGTTCCGGCCCGGTTAAGGGATTGAGGAAATTGTTGATCACTCCCGCGCCAAGCTTTAAGAGAGAGCGCCGCCAGTCGTACCATGGATTGATCAAAAACCGGTAGATCACGTCCTTGGCAAATTCTTTGGGCTCTTTACTCTGCAAAAAAGCGTAGAAAATTTTTTTGAGTGAACACAGCAGAACGTGCATAACGGTAACGACTGAATAACCCTTTGGTTTCTTGATCCTGGCCTCTTTTAGGCATTCCTTGACGTTAAAACGCTTGAAGAAACATTTAAACCGAGACCGGACTCTACATTGCGCCGACAAAAGCTTTGGTAAACGACATCGAAAAACGCATTCATTTACCCCTGTCCTCCCTCGGTTTGCGTGTTGGTGTCCGACATGGGGATCGCGATGATCTAGCATCCGGTCAAACACCACATGTCTTAGTCACAACCCCCGAATCTTTTGACGTGCTTCTCTTCAGGAAGGATGCGGCCCTTATTACAGTTAAAGCTGTCATCATAGACGAGGTCCATTTGCTTTACAATACGCAGCGGGGCCTTCAACTCTCTATTCTTCTTCAGCGCCTGAAACAAAGTTTGACTGATAACCCACAGTGGGTGGCTTTATCGGCTACAGTGGGAAGGCTGCCTGATATTCGGGATTTTCTTTTTGGCAGAGATGAACAGGCAGAATTCTTTCAATTTCCCGCGCAACGCACAATTGATGCACAGATACGTAATATTTCAGATGATAATTCTTTTTTAAGGTTAATTCGCCTATTGACCCAACGTCCTGTAAAACTGCTCATATTCGCTAACGCCCGAAAGGAATGCGAAAGATTGGCAGGTTTTTTACGCCAGGACAAACAATTAAAAGCCGAAGTTTTTGTTCATTATTCCTCACTTTCCCCCAATGTCCGGGTTGAAGCAGAACAAAATTTTTCCAAGTCAAACACGGCCATTTGTATAGCTACAAGCACCCTTGAACTTGGTATCGATATTGGAGATATCGACGCTGTATTACTCTGGGGTGTGCCGAGCGGTGTAGAGTCTTTTTTGCAACGCATAGGCAGAAGTAACCGGCGTTCATACAAGACAAATGTGGTCTGTTTGGTGAGCGACGATTCCGAAGTGCCTCTGGGTGAAGTGTTACGTTTTATGGCCATCATTGATGCCGGAAAAAGAGGAGAGTTATCAATTAGGGCTCCTTTTGAATTGTTCGGGGCTGTAGGGCAACAATTTTTAAGTGTGATCGCATCAGACGGCGGGCGATTTACTCGACCAGTACACAATTAACTGATGTCTGTTACGGTTCTAAGTTACTGGGTACCGTACCAGCCATGAATTTATTAAAAATTAGGCGTGGCGCGCTAGTACAGTTTGCCGGCAAACGGTGGAAAGTTATAAAGTATTCTTCAGACTCAATTATCCTGGAACCTTCTCAAGGCCGCGGTAGCGTAATACATTTTACCTACCCGGGCGGTGGTATAGGTTTTGATGCTTTTCTTACAAATCTCATGTGGCAGTTGCTTCATAGTGATGAATTTCCAGTCCGCCTTGTTGAAAACAACTTGCGCGATAGAATTTCATACGCCAGGGACCGCATTCGCAAAGTATGTAATGTTAATGATGTCCCTTATACTCAAATGCTTGAGGGCATCCGCTATTACACTTTTGCCGGTTACTTGATTAATAAAGCTGTGGCTCTTATTACTGAGCAACCAGAGTACAAAGCAGATGATATTTCCTTACTGGTTCCTTGAAAACGAGAACCAGGCCTTAAGCGCAACAGATGAAAGATCTGCTCCTGACAAAAAAAGCGCGGCGGTGGATAAACAAAAGGATGACGCCAAGACGTATCTGGAACTGGAGCAGCTGATGGATTTCGAGTTCCGCTATCAAAGGCATCATTGCCCTTGGGTATACGGAAAACCCTTTGGTAAGCAAAAAGGGTAAGCGGGGCCGGCCGAAAAGGACCAAAGCCTTAAAACCTGCTGGAAAGACTGGACCGGCGCCGACCGGAGACGCTAAATTTCATGTACAACTTTCACATCTCTTTCGACAACAACCAGGCTTAAGCGCGATATTCGCATGACGAAGGTCCAGCAGAAAATCTCCGGTGGATTTCGCACCTGGCAGGGAGCTCAAATCTTTTGCCGGATCAGGGGCTATATCTCTACTGTGAAGAAAAATTCTGTCCCTGTCCTGGGGGCAATCCGCGATGCCCTTCTGAGCAAGCCTTTTGCTCTTGGCGGTACCTAACTTTAACACTTGCGTTGGTGGCCTGAGTAGTTACTTTTATTTTATCAGCTGGAAATCTCTCCGGCAATTCTTTTAGAGAAATTTGCCGCTTTATACGGTAGTTTT
>DOTD01000101.1:0-2133 GCA_003513005.1 Desulfotomaculum sp. | reverse complement strand
TTGCCGCTTTATACGGTAGTTTTTCGTTGTTAAAAACAAGTAACTTTTACTATGATACTATTCGACTATTATTCAAGTGGCTGAACAGGAGAAGTCAGCGAGCTAGTTTTGACTGGGATAAATTTAATCTTTTCCTACGGCGATGTTCTCTGCCTAAACCCAGAATAAGTGTAAATATCTATAATATAAGGCCCCACATTGGCTATATTTCGTGAATGATGTTATGATGAGCCGTATGCGTTAATAGCGCCAGTACGGTTCTGAGAGGGGTGTGTGACCAATTGGGCCATGGAGCTACCTGAAGGGGGTTTTATTATGGTTACCGAGATTTATTATTTTTCGGGCACAGGGAATTCTCTGGTCGTTGCTAGAGATATTGCCAGACAATTGGATGGAAAATTAATCTCTATTGCCGCGATGCCGCAAACACAAACGATAAATTCTGACGCAGATGTTATTGGTATTATTTTTCCGATCCATAACGCGGTCAATGGCGGGGTCCCATCTATTGTAAGGAGTTTTTTAGCAAAGATGGAGAATGTAACGTCAACCTACATTTTTGCAGTCTGTACTTGCGGAGCCGGGTCGGGAGATGCGCTAATAAATATACAAAAGTTGATCAAAGCCAAGGGTGGAAAACTTGCAGCAGGATTCACAATTAAAATGCCTTTTAATTGCCCACCCTTTACTCAAAGTGAAGAACAGCAAAAAAGATTCCGAGATTGGAACCGGAGACTGGACGATATCTGTGAAAAGGTTAAAGACCAAAAGGAAAGCAAAATTACAACCATGAATCCGTTAATCAGAGCTTTAGTTTATCCTCTCGGTTTGTTAATGCATTATTTAATCCTAAAAAACTACAGAAAACTGTCCAAAGATCCGAACGCAAATTTTGATGATACTGTCCGTTTACTCGACCAGAGCTACTATGTGGATGAGAATTGTAACGGCTGCGGGATTTGCGCCAAGGTGTGCCGGGTCGGTAATATCGAAATTATTGATAACAAACCGGTATGGCAGCATCATTGTGAATCTTGCCTTTCCTGCTTTGTGTGGTGTCCGCAAAAGGCTGTTTTCGGAGGTATATTGAGCGGCAAATCCGAACGGTATCACCATCCTGATGTTAAGCTGCGTGATATGTTATTATAGAAAACAAATGAATCAAGCTTGAGTTTTCTATTCTCAAACCAGCCCCAACAATCGTACACTTTGAGCAACGACAAAACACAGAATAATTCCTGTAGCAGTCGTAATGGCAAATGTTATGAGGGTCCATTTTATGCTCTGAGTTTCTTTCTTAATGGTCAACAGTGTTGTTCCACAGGGATAATGGTTTAGGCAGAACAGCATTGTACATACCACCGTCAGCCAGGTCCATCCATTAGCGAGAAAGAGTTCCCGCAAGGTCTGCAGATTGTCTAATTCAATCATCTGGCCGGCGGACATGTAACTCATTACCAAAATAGGAATGACAATCTCATTGGCCGGTAGACCAAGGATGAATGCCATTAGTGTAAAGCCATCCAGGCCCAACAGACGGCCAAACGGACCCAGCAGGTTTGCTCCGTGCTGTAAAATGCTGAGATTTCCTATATATGATCCCCCTGCAAAAACCCCAGAGAATAACAAAAATTAGTTTCTGAGACAACAGAAGAAATAAGGGTAAATATTGAAGTATAATAAAGAGATAGAGAGATATCTGACAATAAACTAAAAAATGCGATCAGGGAGGATTCAAATGTTCCGGGAAAACAAAGACCACTTACAAGGAGAACTATTTAATAGTTTTTCAGAGATGAATCCAGAGATACAAGCCAGTTTACAGGAAACTTGGGCGCCCCTTTTCTATGAGCATGTGTTTTGTAAAATCGATGAGGCTCCTTTTTCCTGTTTGTACAGCATAGACAACGGCCGCCCCTTTCTTCCGGTGTGCCTGCCCACGTAAACTGACGGATTATAATGCATTTCCTCTGGCAGCAATAATTGCCTGATAAGAAAGCAGGAATATTGGCGGTAAAAGCAGAAAAGCCATCTCTTGGCAACTAAATAAGGAGAGGGTTTCTTAGTCTTTTTCGACATAAGGCATAAACGAATTCAGCAACTCCCTCCCTATGTCCCCACGTTAGTTGCAGG
>DOTD01000100.1 GCA_003513005.1 Desulfotomaculum sp. | reverse complement strand
GCCAATGTGAAATGAAAAAGGACGGAGGAAAATCTTATATGAAAGGGATTGCGGGAAAACGAAGCGATTCCAGAATCGGCAGAAATGACCCCTGCCCGTGCGGCAGTGGAAAAAAATACAAAAGATGCTGCGGGCTGTCTAGTTGAATGGGTGATAAACCTTGCCATTGGCGCTGATTAGTCCGGGGCCAAAGAACGTAGGCTGATACACTTCCGGCGTGAGTATTCTGCTTTCCCCGGAGTTAATTAAACACATGAAAGATTACACCGACGAAGACATTCTCGAACAGTTTCGCTTTAGCTACCAGATTATGTATGCTGCTGGTCGGCGTAACCTCGGTGAACTCTATCTGGCCGAACGCACCTGGTACGAATTTCGGCGGCGGGTTTACCGCTATACTGTTCTTAAAGCAGGTGAAAAGAACCAGAGTACAAAACCAAAGCCTTATATCGCTCCAGGGGCAGTAAAGTACAAAAACGCATCCAGGAGATACTCGCCTTACGGGGATCGAACTGATATCCATCACTTAAAGCAACTCCGTACATACGTGAATTGAACGCCATAGCGATTCTCCGGCGGTTTATCAAAGAGCAGGCTAGCTTTGATAGCAAGAAAAACATCTGGAAAGCTAAAGCAAATAAAGACATTGAGGCCGACTCCGCCCGCCTGCGGCAGGCAGGAAGCAATCAGCCTACGACCAAGATGTGACTTACCGTAAGAAGGGATCCAAAGGGCATGTCGGTTTAGTCCTAAATATCACCGAAACTTGCGCTGACGAAAACCCCGTCCAAATAATCACCGATTATACAGTCGAGAAAAAACAGGGTTGGCGACGCTTAAAAGGTTAGAAAAGCGCATCCCTAAAATACAAAAGAAAATGGAGGTCACCGACTTTTACGTCGATGGAGGTTATTTTAGCGGAGAAGTGGAAAGACAAGCGCAAGATGATGGAATTACGATGCATTATACAGATATGACCGGAAAACAACCAGATCCATCAAAAGCTTCCGCTAACCGCATTTACCATTAAAGACCACAAAACGGTTAAGGCCTGCCCTTAAAGGTCATGCTCCATAGTTTCCAGTTCAATGGAAAGTATAATGTAATCCTTGCTCATTTCGACAGAAATGTTTGTTCAAACTGTCCAGGCAAGACGTCTGCCCGGTGAAATTGGAGAAAAAACAATACCGTATTGCGAATTGAACTAAAGTTCTATATTTCTGGCCGAAGCCCGTGAACTTAAAAGAAGACAAAATAACCAGGATCGACACTAGCAGCAAACGTGCAGCCATCGAAGGAACCAACTCCGCGCTAAAGTGTTCACAAGGGGCTTAGAAGACTCAAGGTAAGGGGCATGAGTCAAAGCAACAATGGTTACCGGAATGAAAATCATTGGACACAACTTCAAGCAAATCGTCCGCTTCGTTAATGGGGATATAAGGAAAAAGGCTACAGAAATTGTAAATAACAATAATCAAGGGATTATTGCGCCCATTTGCTAGAAAAAGTGATAAAAACAAAGGATAACAGCCATAATCAGGGCATAAAACCGCAAAGAAAGCCAAAATAATGGTCAGTTAAATGGATGATAATCCCAGTTCATTTTTTTTAAGGGGAAAATGCAAGAAAAAAATACCCCTTTTCGCAGGGGAATCATGAGATCGATTAAGCAAAAATTGAGCATTATACTAATGCTTGTCCTATTAGTAAACATATTGTTGCCAGGCATGAATGCGTTGGCTGCTGAATCAAACAATTCTGTTGTTCCTAGCAAACTGGGTAATACAAGTGACGAACTAATAGAGTCTTCGTTTGATCAGTCTCACGATCCTGATGTGCTTGTGGAATCACCCAATCCACTAGATAAGCTTCCTGACAGCAGCGATAGTAAAGTTAAAATCCAAGGCGCTAGAACTGCAATTATTAAAATAGCTGACCTGAAGGTCTGATGTCCATATGATTCTGGACGTTCCCGTGGGGAGTAGGTGTTTTTTGCAAGAACTTTTTCCACTCACTCGTTCTTCTCCCCTGCTTTCCACGTAGCGGTCGACTGAACCCGTTGTTAGGCTCATTCCACGCAAGGCAGATGCTGGTCACCTGTACTTCAGTAATTCTTCCACGGAAAGTCTAATGTCTTTGGCTATCTGCCGTAGCAGAATCGGTGAAATATCTCGCCCTTTGTGGAAAGGCACGGTTGTACTCCGACCATCTGGATGCCGATACTGCCTATGTGAGCCTCTTTGACGCGCTTCCATAAAGCCGAGTTTTTCCAAGAGCGCTACTACTTCGCGCGACTTAAGAACGGGATACTTGCCCATTGTCAGTCAACCGCCACCATTTGTGTACCAATAAACTCGGTTTCAAGTGCTGGCTCACCATCCTCAAGCAGCATTTCAATGACTTCGCGAAGGTTTCTTTGTAATTCATCAAGTGTTTCTGCTTGCGTATGAGCACCTGAGAAGCCCGGCACATAGCCAACGTACAAACCAGTATCAGGACACTTTTCAACAACCGCCGGAAAAGTTCTCATATTATCCACCTGGTTTCTGAAACCTAAATAAATCAAATTTATTTAGGTTGCTCTCCCGCCGACTAACGGGAGGCAGCGTCACAGGATTCAACTGCTAGGCCATAGACTCTCGCCTATGTTCCGGGTGGTTCAACCTTGCGGATCACCGCCGTTGCCTAATGCGAACGTACTGCCCGGAGAAGGTGTTACCTCCGCCGGGGTAGATAGTGTTCCATGCCCAACTTTCACAGCGTGTCTTTGCGACATGGAAGTATTTACACTATTATTTTAGCAGTTTATGTGAGTAATTGCAACTGTGAAACTACCAAAAACCAGTTTTACACCTCCTGTTTTATTGCTTTTTTTAGCAGATTTGAATAGCTATTTTGTAGCTGCTTCTAACCTCCTTCGTAAGCACGGTGATAGTGATTGATGAGACGCCCAACATTTATTTTTATAACATTTATTTTTATATTTATTCTTCATTTTAAATAATTTTTATATTATAAAATACCGATTGTCAAAAGAAACCACATAAAAAACCCCCATAAAAACTGATTTTTTGTTTTACGTAAAGAGCCGAAATTTGGTATAATATTAATCGGTTATTAATATGTGTAAGCGCGATAAGTTATGAAAAGCGATAATTTGAATAACTTCCAGAGTTATCTTGTCCGTATTTTAGGGTGGTGCGGGCAGCGTCCACCAGCACATTCCGTACCGCCCGGGCGGTGTCGTCCTCTTTCGGGAATTCGCGTGAGGCAAGGCGGTGGGCCTCATCAATCACCACTAGAGTATTTAAGCTTTGCTCCTCCTGGTAAAAATATTCCGCCGTCTGGGTTAGTTCGTCGAGGATACGCTTTATGACCAGAGACCGGATTTTATCATTCCAGAATATACCGCTGGTTTGTTCTTTAGAAAGGTTGACTACCAGTATTGGCCGGTTTTTTTCGTAAGCCAACATAATTTCGATCGCTGCGTTTATTATTTAAAATAACGGAATATGCTTTCAGGTAAGCCGCGGCGTTGTCCAAGAAGTCCTTTGCGCAGGATAGTTCCGGCATTTCCGGCACTTTGTTCAGTGACTGGTTAAAGTGAATTACCGGCATGGTCAAGGCGCCGTCAATCATGACGTCACCTATCATTCTTTATTAGTCACATCTTCTGTCCCGCCGCCAAAATACCAACCATGTGACTCCACGAAGCAAATGAAGCGATTTAAAAAATCATCATGGGTCATAAATGGCTGAATCTCCACGCAGCCGTTTATACTGATAACCCGTCTGTTTTTAGTATCATCATTCAGCGGCAACGATTCCGAAATCTTGCATGCCGCTTCATTATACTTTTTTATCCTTTCTTCATCTTTGGCTGTAGGATTGCCGATTCTGGTTAAATCCATATTATCGCATAAGTCTGCAAGTTTTACATGGCAGGCAGTATCATTTAGAAGCATTCTATCAATAAAATTGTCATAACTTTCTCCGTTACGCCTTGTTAAATGGTCTAATACGTCAATGATTTCATCTGAAAAACCTTGTTTCTTTATATCTTCAAGCGTCATAGGAGTATCCTCTATAACATCATGAAGGACAGCGCATATCCTCTCTATTTCACTTTCACAAGCTAGCATCACTCTCAGTGGGTGCAAAATATAAGGATTGCCGCTCTTATCAACCTGCCCGGCATGAGCTTTGGTTGCTATTTCAATTGCCTTATTCAACATAGGTAAATCCTCCTTCCAACTTCATTGCATCATATCCATATCTGCTGTCTAATAAATGGCATACTGATCTGATTAGTCCAATAAAGATTACAGGAGCCAGTATTGACACATCAAATATAAATTATGACCGTGCATGTTTCTTTATCCACTTTAGTATTTTAATGGGGTCGTCAAACAATTCTTCATCAAGCTGGTCAAGGTAATCATCTTCTCCTTTATAATCGAATTCATCATCTTCTACTGCGTCCTCGCCAAGAAGAGCATTTTCCTCAGCGGGTTCTATGGTATCCATCTCAAGTTCAAGCAACTCTAAAGAAAAATCTTCTGTACTAAACGATTGTACTTTTAGGTTATTTTCATCTAAGTTAAAATATTATTGCAAATTTTAGCATAAATGGCTATAATAAGATAGCATAAATCGGCCGGCAAGTTTGCCGGCAATATAAGGACGGTATTAAGATGAAGAATGAGCCTCTTTTTATGGGCACTGCTCTTCAAGAGGAGGAACCCAGTTATAACGTTTGGGAAAAAGCTGGTTTTCGTTTTGGTGACAAGGGTACTCACACAAGTAGAACCATTATGTTGGAAGAACTTTCTTTGCTATTTCAAGAATGCTCAGGAAGCTCGACTCGTGAAGATTATTTAAAGGCTATCGTGGAAGATAATTGTCTCGGAAAGAGAACAGTGGCGACACGTAAGCTTTCTGCTCAAAGATTAACAGAGTTATATGGTTTAAACCCTGCAATGCAGCTTTTTCGTTTTTTTCGTTACTATTGGGATTCCGATCAAGCAGGGAGGCCTCTTCTTTCTTTATTAACAGCCATGTCCCGGGACCCTCTTTTAAGAATCACTTCAGCAGCGATATTAGATATGCAGCCAGGGGAAGAACTTACCCGGCAAAAGATTATCAATGTTCTCCAGGAGAACGTTGGTAAACGGCTAAACGAAAACACCCTGGACAAGGTTGTTCGCAATGCGTCATCATCCTGGACCCAGTCAGGGCATTTAAAAGGACGAATGAGAAAGATTCGCCAGGAGGTCAGTCCTACACCCATAGTAACATCTTATGCTCTGCTGTTGGGATATTTGCTTGGCGTACGCGGACCCGGCCTTTTTAAAACGTTATGGTCTAAAGTATTGGATACGCCGGAGGAAGAACTTCAAAAATTGGCCTTAGAAGCAAAACGTTTGGGTTTGGTGGACATGAGCTTATCCGGTAATGTTGTTGAAGTTTCTTTTTCCAGGATGTTAAGCGAAGAAGGGAGGTTTATATATGGGAAGAATTGAAGAACTCGCCCGCCGATACAAAAATCATATAATTACTCCTTGGCAGCATAATTTATCAGGCCTGCAAAAAACAATCTTTATAGTCTATTCTAAAAACGATGAGCGAAAGCTCCGGGCAAGGTTAGAGCTTTTTGAAATGGCTACTTTTGCTTCAGGGCATAAATGGGTACTTTTTGATTTTACGAAAGTATTTGCCAGATGGATGGCCAGCGTGGAATACCGGGATTTGTATTTTGAGGAACCGGAGAACCTGGCCATGAAGTTAAGCAGTGATTTCCTCAAATCCGCGGCTGATGAATTGCGTGATGCGCTGACCGGAGAAAATGTTGATTCCGATACTGTGGTGGCGGCGTATGGCGTGGCAAGCTTATTCGGTTTCACTATGGTTTCTTTGTTATTAAAGGAGGTTGTTGGTGATATCCGGGGCCGGCTGGCGCTGTTCTTTCCCGGTGAATATGACAATAACAATTACCGCCTGCTGGATGCGCGTGACGGGTGGAGTTACCTGGCAATACCTATTACATTAAATAATGGGGTGAATGACGCATGATCAACCGTGAAATTTTCCAGCGCGACCCCGTACTGTCAAAACTGCTTAATGATGGTGTGGCCGCCGTCAATGAATCGTTTACATCCAGAGAGATCGAAACGTTAAGATATGAACTGGAACACTTTGTTTGCGAAGGTCAATACAAAGAAGGCATAATCCGCATTCTCGAATCGTACCTGGGCAGTTTGAGTTCGACAAATCAACCGGCTGTCTGGGTGAGCGGCTTTTATGGAAGCGGCAAATCTCACCTGCTTAAAATGCTGCGGCGCCTCTGGGTTAATACCAAATTTGATTCTGACAGTTCAACCGCCCGCGGACTTGCCCATCTTCCTACGGAGATAAAAGACCTGCTTAAAGAACTCGACACAATGGGCAAAAGAGGCGGCGGACTGCACGCAGCGGCAGGGGCTCTTTCCTCGGGCGGCGGCGAAAGCACCCGCCTGGCCATACTCAGCATCATTTTAAAATCGAAGGATCTGCCCGAATCTCTTCCCCAGGCATTATTTATTTTATGGTTGAAAAACAACGGAATTTTGGAACAGGTAAAAGAAACTGTAGAAAAAGAAGGCAAGATTTTTTTAAGCGAACTTCACGACCTGTATGTAAGTCCGGTTCTGGCCAAAGCCCTGTTGGATGCAGATCCCGACTTTGCGCCTGATTTAAAACAGGTCCGCACCCTTCTTCGCGCTCAGTTTCCAATTGTTGATGATATTCCCACTTCTGAATTTATCAAGATTATACGCGGCGTCCTGACCGTAAACGGCCAAATTCCATGTACTTGTATACTGCTGGACGAAATTCAACTGTTCATTGGAGATTCTGCCAAACGTTCCACAGATGTGCAAGAAGTAGCGGAAGCTCTTTGTAAGCAGCTTGACAGCCGTGTGCTGCTTATTGGAGCGGGTCAAACAGCTCTCGGCGGGGATGTGCCGTTGCTGCAAAGACTAAAAGACCGCTTTACAGTTCCCATCGAATTATCCGATACGGATGTGGAGATCGTAACACGCCGGGTTGTGCTTGCCAAAAGGGCTGACAGGCTTAAAGCAGTGGAGGAAATTCTAAATGTTCATTCCGGTGAAATTGCCCGGCAGCTTGCCGGAACCAGGATCGCCGCAAGAACCGAAGACCGGAATATTATTGTTGAAGATTATCCTATCCTGCCTGTACGGCGCCGTTTTTGGGAGCACGTTCTTCGCGCCGTCGATGTCCCGGGAACAAACAGCCAGCTGCGAACTCAGCTCCGTATTGTCCATGACGCCGTCCGCGATATAGCCGATAAACCGCTGGGCAGTGTAGTTCCGTCAGATGTTGTTTTCGATCAAATGCAGCCTGACTTGCTTCGCACCGGCGTCCTGCTGCGGGAAATTGATGAAACCATCCGCAATCTTGATGACGGCACGCCGGATGGCATACTGGCCAAACGCATTTGCGGACTTATTTTCTTGATCCGCAAATTGCCCCGCGAGGCTGTTATAGATATCGGGGTCCGGGCTACACCGGAAATAATCGCGGACCTGCTGGTAAGCGATCTTGCCAGCGACGGAACAACTCTGCGTAAGAATGTCCCAACGATTCTGGAAAAACTTGTTGAACAGGGCAAGATCATAAAAATAGAAGAAGAATACAGCCTCCAGACACGCGAGAGCAGTGAATGGGACAGCGAATTTCGCAGCAGGCAGACCAAGCTGAATAACGACTTGACATATCTATCAGTAAAACGGACAGCCCTAATAAACGCCGCTTTTGCCGAAACTTTCAGCAGCGGCAAGTTGACGCAGGGGAGCAGCAAGGAACCGCGCAAACTGCTTATTCAATTCGGCAATGAAGCCCCCGTCCAAAAAGGTATTGATATTCCTGTTTGGGTACGTGACGGCTGGGGAGAAAATGAGACTGCCGTACTTTCCGGAGCGAGGGCTGCAGGCAGCGACAGCGCAATAATATTTGTATTTATTCCTAAAGCGAGCGCCGAAGATCTGAAAAAAGCGGTTATTCAATTTGAAGCGGCCAAAGCCACGATTGACTCCAAAGGCCCGCCAACAACCCCGGAAGGGCAGGAGGCCAGGGATGCCATGCATACACGCATGACCTCTGCGCAAACAACGCGAAATAATATCATCAAAGATGTGCTTAACGCAGCGAAAGTTTTTCAGGGGGGCGGGCAGGAACGTTTCGAGCTTATTTTAAAAGATAAGGTTATCGAGGCGGCAAAGGCGTCAATGGACCGTTTGTTTCCCAGGTTTCGGGATGCCGATGATAACCGCTGGTCCAATGTGATTAACAGGGCAAAAAACGGCGACGGGTCCGCCCTCCAGTCTCTCGATTGGAAAGACGCGCCGGAAAAGCATCCTGTTTGCTCAAATATTTTGTCTGAAATAGGTTCCGGCAAAACAGGAAAAGAAATACGCGATACTTTCAAAAAGCACCCCTATGGATGGCCGCAGGACGCGGTAGACGGCGCCTTGATTGTTTTATTTACAACGGGGCATATACTTGCCGTTTATAAAGGTGTTCAGTTAAAACAGGGCGAGTTGGACCAGGCAAAAATAACCGTTACGGATTTCAAGGCGGAAACAAAAACTATCGATGTCCATGGCCGCATTAAACTGCGCAAATTATTCCAGACAGCGGGATTGAATTGCAAATCAGGCGAGGAATCTGCAATTTCCGGTCAGTTTCTTGCCGTGCTTTGCAAACTGGCTAATGAAGCCGGCGGTGAACCGCCAATGCCAGAATGTCCTTCAAAACTTTACCTGGAAAATATACAGGGACTGGCCGGGAATGAGCAGCTGGCGGCAATCCTTGATCAGAGCGATACGCTTGCTCAACAATTTAAAGATTGGACAGAACTGGGCAAACTTGCCGCTGAACGCAAGAAGAATTGGGCTGCTTTGGAGATTATGCTGGGACATGCCGGCAGTTTGCCTGAAGCGGAAGAATTGCAAAAACAGGCTGACGCTGTCCGTACAGAAAGAAGGCTGCTGGATAAAACCGATCCTGTTCCGGCAATTCTGAAAGATATTTCGACGCTGCTCCGCACAGCGGTAAAACAGGCCCATTCCAGCTTTGAAAATACCTATAACCTGGAAATGGAGGCCTTGTTAAAAAACGATAACTGGAAAAGAATAACTTCGGAGCAGCAAAAAGGTATTCTTGAAGCTGAAGGCATTGACGCTGTTCCCGATCTTTCTGTGGGTGATGATAAAGCGCTGCTGTCAAGTTTAAAAGAAACTCCCCTTCCGAATTGGAAGACAAAAAAAGACGCTCTGCAGAAGCAGTTTAAAAACGCCGCTCTTGCTGCGGCAAGGCTTCTGGAACCGAAGACAATAGAAATCAAATTAATAAGCGGCACTTTAAAAACAGAGCAGGACGTTAAAGAATGGATAACCATAACTGAAAAGAACCTCCTGGAAAATATTAAAAACGGTCCGTTAATTGTTATTTAGGCGGTGGGCGTTATAAAAACTTTAACTGCGGAACTCAGGAATAAACTTGAACGTACTATTATCAGGGCCAGGGATTTTGCCGAAGCCGGGGCAAAGTCTGCGCTTGAGTCGCTGGCTGTCCATCACTACGAACCATTCAGCCATATGCCCCCGGAAGATCGCCGGCTCAGGAATCACCTCCGGGCCAGAGCGCGCCAGTTGGGCGCCAGGCAGGATAAATACGGCAGCCTTGAAATATACCACCTTATTCAGGAGTGCGCGTATGAACACTGGCACCGGATGCTCTTCGCCCGTTTTTTAGCCGAAAACGGCCTTCTCATTGAGCCCGAATCGGGTGTGGCGATCAGTCTTGACGAATGCAAGGAACTGGCTGAGGGTGAAGGACTGGACTTATGGACACTGGCCAGCCGGTTTGCTCAACAAATGCTCCCGCAAATATTCCGGCCGGATGATCCTATCCTTTTGGTTGCTTTTGCCCATGAACATCAGCTGAGATTGGAAAACGAGCTTAGTGGTTTAGAAACAGATATTTTTACGGCAAGCGACGCATTGGGTTGGGTCTATCAGTTTTGGCAGGCCAAGCGTAAAAAAGAGGTCAATGATTCCGGCATAAAAATAGGCGCTGATGAACTGCCCGCTGTTACACAGCTTTTTACCGAGCCGTATATGGTTGAGTTTCTGATTCATAATACCCTCGGCGCCTGGCATGCCGGGAAGATGTTGTCTGCAAACCCGGAGCTTGCTGAAAAAGCACAGTCGGAGGATGAACTTCGCAAGGCTGTTTCTTTACCGGGGGTATCGTGGGATTACCTTCGTTTTATACATACAGATGAAGGTAAGGGGCCATGGCGGCCCGCCGCCGGCGTGTTTGAAGGCTGGCCCCAAAAGGCCTCTGAGCTAAAGATCATAGATCCCTGCTGTGGCTCTGGCCATTTTCTTGTTGCAGTACTGTATCACTTGGTCCCGATTCGTATGCTTGAGGAAGGTACATCTGCACATGAAGCTTGTGAAAAAGTCCTTGAGGAAAACCTTTTCGGTCTTGAAATAGACGAACGATGCACACAGATAGCCGCCTTTGCCCTGGCTTTTGCAGCCTGGACATATCCCGGCGCGGATGGTTATTGTAAGCTGCCTAAACTGCAAATAGCCTGCTCTGGCATTGCGCCCAACACAAGCAAGAAAGACTGGATTAATTTAGCCGGGGATAACGAGAGGTTCCGAAACGGTTTGGAAAAATTATATGACCTTTTTAAGGATGCGCCCAGTTTGGGAAGCCTTATCGATCCCGGTCATGTGGTTGGAGGCAGCTTGATTGAAGCTAGTTTTGACGAACTCACTCCTTATCTTGAAAAAGTAATGTTCATGGAGAAAGATAACTATGAACTGAACGAGTTAAAAGTTGCTGCCTGCGGAATAACTGACGCAGTACAAATTCTTAACGGACGTTATCATCTGATAATAACTAATGTGCCATACTTGGCGAGAGGGAAACAAATTAAATCCTTTCAAGATTTTTGTTTAGAACACTACTGTGAGGCAAAAAGCGATATTGCTACAGTATTTCTCGATCGCCTTTTATTGCTTAATAATCAAGGTGGGGTAACAGCTTTAGTTATTTCACAAAGCTGGCTTTCTTCAACGAGCTATGAAACATTCAGGATACGTTTGATAAAAAATAAACGATGGAATTTTGTTGCAAAATTAGGCCCTGCTGCGTTTGAAACAATTTCAGGAGAAGTTGTTAATGTTGCTCTTTTAGCTATTGCAAATGCTAAAGCTGAAGGTTTTATTGCTGGACTTGATGCCAGTCTTGCAACTTTGTGTCAGGAAAAAGCTTCTCTTCTGCGTAGTTCTGAAGTAATGGAAGTAAAACAAGAAGAACAATTGAAAAACCCAGATTCACGGATAGTTCTAGGGGAAATAGCAGATAAACCATTATTAGGCAATTTTGCAGATACGTTTCAAGGTATAAAAACCGGAGATGATTTACGTTATAAGAGATGTTTTTGGGAAATTGAACCTTCAAAATATCGTTGGCGTTTTTTTCAAAGCGGAGGGACCGGGGAATTCCCTATTAGTGGTATGGAGTATTGTATTGACTGGATAGATCAGGGTCATTCAATGGCAAGATTACAAGGCCTACAAGCGTTAAATAAAATTGGAATTGGAAAAGGTACAATGTCTTCATTGCCTACCTCTATATACTTTGGGGATCTTTTTGATAGTTCTATATCACCAATAATACCAAAACAAAAAGAATACTTTCTCCCTATATTAACCTATTGTAAATCAGAACAATATTTAAAAGAAGTTAGAAAAATAGATCCAAAAGTTGCTGTGACTAATGCAACATTCTTAAAAGTTCCTTTTGATTTTGAGTATTGGAATGAAAAGGCTAAAAAAGAATATCCATTAGGTGATCCTAAACCATTATCAGAAAATCCAACCCAATGGGTTTTTAAAGGGAATATTATTAATTCTAGAAATGAACTTCATGTTGCCGTATCACATTTATTAAGATATTGTTGGCCAAATCAAGATGTTATACTTGATGGTAAATTTGATAATGACGGTATAATATGCCTGACTCCCATTGTTGGAAAAGAACCTGCTGCAGAACGCCTGCGTGCATTACTTATTGCCGCGTATGGTGATTATTGGACACCAACAAAAGAACAAGAATTGATTGCCTCAACCTGGTCAACTGCAAATGATCTTGACGAATGGCTGCGGAATGATTTTTTTGAACAGCACTGCAAAATATTTCACCACCGGCCTTTTATCTGGCATATCTGGGATGGACGCAAGCGCGACGGTTTTCATGCGCTGGTAAATTATCACAAACTTGCCGAAGGCGGGGGTAAGGGGAAAAAGCTGTTGGAAAACCTGACCTACAGTTATCTGGGAGATTGGATTAACCGGCAGAAGGATGGCGTTAGGCGGAATGAAGATGGAGCGGAAGACCGCCTGGCGGCTGCCGTTGAACTGCAGAAGCGGCTGATTGCGATACTTGAAGGCGAGCCGCCGTTTGATATCTTTGTCCGTTGGAAACCTGTTGAGAAGCAGCCAGTAGGGTGGAATCCGGATATAAATGACGGGGTAAGAATCAATATCCGCCCGTTTATGGCTTCTGATATCCCCGGTGGAAAAAACGGAGCCGGCGTTCTGCGCTGGAAGCCGAATATAAACTGGTCCAAAGACCGGGGCAAAGAACCTGATAGATCAAAAGAACAATTCCCCTGGTTTTGGAAAAACGGCGAGTTTGCCGGGGATAGAATTAACGATGTCCACCTTGCAAACTCTGAAAAACTCAAGGCTCGTGAAAGAGCGGCCGGAGATCCGGAGGTGGATATCAATGTATAAAACATCTAAGAAATCACCGGCTGCTTTATTAGAAGCTGTGCTTAACTCTTTAATACACGCCGGCCGCTACAATCCTGGCGATGTCACAGCTCCGGCAGCAATCCTGTGGACAGATGCGGACGGCCAGTGGCGGCAGTTGGCGGCTCAATTGCGCCCCCTCATGCCTGAACTTTTTACCTTTGGGGAGTACAATCCGGAAGAAAAAACCGGGCCGGCAATTTGGCTCAGATGTATAGTGGACAGAACATTGCCGGAGGTCGATTTTCCTGAGGATTCGATTCCGATCATCTATATGCCTGATGTAAGCCGGCAGATACTCCGGGCAGTAGAAGAATGCCCGGACAGTTTAAAGCCTCTGGTGGAACTGCAATACCGGGGCGCATTATGGACTCAGCGCAACGGCAAGGATTGGACAATTGAGGCTTTTCTTACTTCGGAAGATATCGGTCTTTGTCTTGACCTTGCCCTGGACAAGCAGACCCGGAAAGCGATGCGCGGGGCGCTTGCCCAGTTGGCAACGACCCCTATCGCAAGGCTTCGGGGCAAACGGCTTGAAGCCGAAGACTTTGATAAGCTGATGATTGCGGATACACAAAGGGATTTGCTGATCTGGTTGAACGATCCGGCGCGATTACGGGAAAATTGGGACGATAACAAATGGGCGGCATTCTGTTCACGCTGCCGGGTTGAACTGAACTACGATCCGGCTAATGAAAGCGATCTCGCCGGCGGCGAAAAGCTCGGCCTGCGCGAAGGAGCCTGGTTGGCCATATGGCGGAGGTACTCAGAAGCCCCGGCCCTTTATCCGAATATACCGGATTTGCTCAAGCGCTCAAAACCTGGCAGGTTGATCTTCGATAAAGAACCCTGGCCTGATGAAAACGAAGCAGAGGAAGATGCGCTTCGAGACAGTCTTCTGGAATTGGAACATCATAATTCCGCTATCTCCAGGCAGAATATAGAGAAACTTGAGAAGCAGCATGGTATGCGCCGCGATTGGGTTTGGGCCAGGCTTGGCCGCAGTCCGCTCGCCGGGGCTTTGAAGAGCCTGGCAGTGTTGGCGCGTCAAACATCGCAAAATATTGGCGGGGATACTCCGGAAAAGATGGCTGAAAATTATTCGGGCGGGGGTTATCTGGCTGATGACGCTGTCCTGAAAGCTGTTGCCGGTGTTAAAACAGCTCAGGATACAAAAGCGGTGGAAACCGCCATCAGGAGTATTTATCTTCCCTGGCTTGAGGATGCAGCCAGGCATTTCCAAAGCCTGATTGACGCGGCTCCTCTGCCTGATCATACGGATAACTCCAACATAATTGCTGCGGAACAAGGCGAATGTTTGCTGTTTGTGGACGGATTACGCTTTGACTTGGGCCAGCGATTAATCAGAATGGCCGGGGAACAGCATATTAAAGTTAGCGCAAAAAGATATTGGACGGGCTTGCCGACTGTGACAGCCACAACAAAACCGGCAAGATCGCCCATAGCTGAAAAGCTTGCCGGTCAACCGCAATCTGAAGATTTTCAACCGGTCGTTGCTGAAGGCGGCCTGCCGCTGAATACCAACCGTTTTCGAAAGATGCTTGCTGAAGCGGGCTACCAGTCGCTTGACTCCACCGAAACCGGCGAGCCGGATAAACCGGAAGCGCGGGCCTGGACGGAATTTGGTGAATTTGACAAGATTGGTCACGCAATGCAGGCGAAACTCGCCGGCAGAATTGAAGATCAGCTTCTGCTGCTTCTGGAGCGAATTCAAACCTTGTTTGAAGCCGGCTGGAAGAAGATTCGTGTAGTGACAGACCACGGCTGGCTGCTGGTTCCTGGCGGACTGCCCTCCCTGAGCCTGCCGAAATACCTGACTGAAAGCCGTTGGGCCCGGTGCGCCGCAATTAAGCCGGGTTCACATGTTGAAGTTCCAACAGCAGGCTGGTATTGGAATAAGCTGATGAATTTCGCTTATCCGCCTGGCATCCATCTTTTTATAAAAGGTGATGAATATGCTCACGGGGGTGTAAGTCTGCAGGAATGCCTTGTCGCCGATTTAATATTTGTTTCGAATATTGCCGCTGCCCCTGTTTCAGCGAATATTGTGGGCATTAAATGGTCGGGTATGCGCTGCCGCGTTTCTTTGGACAGTGGCAGCACGGAAATTTCCGCCGAACTGCGGACCAAGCCAAATAACCCGGAATCCGGAATTACCAGGCCAAAGCAGAATGATCCCGAAGGGCAGATATCTCTTCTTGTAGAGGATGAAACACTTGAAGGTACGGCAGTCAGTTTGGTGTTATTGGACCCTTCCGGGCAGGTAGTTAAAAAACAGGCAACGACCGTTGGAGGTGACAGTTAAATGCAAATAGATAAAATCGATAAACTGGGCGCGTCAGCTTTTGACGGCTATTTGGTCCGTAAGGATTTAGTCCGTAAATACAGCCGCCAGTATCCGGTTCCTACCTATGTTGTGGAATTCCTGCTGGGGCGTTACTGCGCAACCATAGATGAGGGAGAGATAGAGGAAGGCCTTCAGATTGTTGAAAGGCAGCTTAAAGATCGTACAGTCCGGACCGGAGACGAGGAACTCTTCAAAGCCAGGGCCAGGGAAAGAGGTTCAATCAAAATAATTGATCTCCTGAAAGCCCGCCTGGACTCCCGGAACGATTGCTTCATCGCGGAACTCCCCAGCCTGGGCCTTAAAGATGTCAGAATAGAAGATAATCTGGTCCATGATAACGAAAGAATGTTAACTGACGGTTTTTACGCCGAGGTTAACCTGACATATGATTCGGCTATTGCCACCGAGAAAAGCGGGCGTCCTTTTGCGATTGACAGCCTCAGGCCCATTCAGTTATCCAAGACTGATGTGTTAATGGTGTTGGAGAAAGGAAGAAGGGAATTTACAACAGAAGAGTGGAAGAATTTTCTCATCCGTTCTATAGGTCTGGAGCCGGAGAACCTCACCGAGCGGGCGAAGATGGTAACCCTGTTGAGGATGGTCCCTTTTGTGGAAAGGAACTACAACCTGGTGGAATTAGGCCCGCGGGGCACTGGCAAAAGCCATATTTACCAGCAGATATCGCCTTACTCCCATCTGATTTCGGGCGGCAAGGCCACGGTTGCCAAGATGTTTGTGAACAACTCCAACGGCCAGAAGGGGCTTGTTTGCCACTATGATGTCGTCTGTTTTGATGAAGTTTCCGGTATTTCCTTCGATCAGAAGGATGGCGTAAATATTATGAAAGGTTATATGGCTTCCGGTGAATTTTCACGCGGCAAGGAAAGTATCCGGGCTTTTGGCGGAATAGTGATGCTGGGAAACCTTGATGTAGATGTTCAGCAGCAGCAGCGTATCGGCCACCTGCTTAGCCCTCTGCCAACTGAAATGCGCAATGATACGGCTTTCATGGACCGGATTCATTCCTATTGCCCCGGGTGGGAATTCCCCAAATTAAATCCACACATGCATTTTACCGACCATTTTGGCCTGGTCAGCGATTTTATTTCAGAGTGCTGGAGCAAGCTCCGCAATGTGAACAGGTTATCGGTCCTGCAGGGGCGGGTTAACTGGGGAGGGGCGCTTAGCGGAAGGGACATTGAAGCCGTAAACAAAACCGTAAACGGCCTTATTAAACTTATTTTTCCCGACCCTGAAATATCAGTTCCTGATCAGGAACTTGAAATAATCATCCGTATTGCGTTAGAAGCCAGACGGAGGATTAAAGAACAGCAAAAGCGCTGCTTGAAAACCGAATTTAGAAACACGCATTTCAGCTATATGCTGGGCGTTGATGGAATTGAGCAGTTTGTTTCAACTCCTGAGCTGCATACCAATGAAACCATTGAAAGCGATCCGCTTCCTCCCGGACAGGTATGGGCGATTAGCCCCGGCGGACAAGACGCCTCGCCGGCTTTATTCAGGATTGAAGCTGCAGCAGGACCGGGAAATGGTGTAAGGATTCTCAATACTCCTGTTCCTCCGCCTTTCCGGGAAAGCGTGCGTTATGGTGAACAGAACCTTTACATAAGGGCAAAAGAACTCGTTGGTGACCGCGACCCGCGCGCCCATGAATTTTCAATTCAGCTGCGTGCTATGGATATGGATCATTCCGGACAGGGGCTCGGCTTGCCGGTGCTCATTGCGCTCTGCAGCGGGTTAATAGAACGAAGCGTAAAAGGCGGTTTAATAATTGTTGGCGCATTAAACCTGGGTGGTTCTATTGAAATGATTCCAAACCCGGTTGCTGTTGCGGAACTTGCTGTAGAGAAAGGCGCTGCAGTATTGCTCATGCCCATCTCTTCCAGAAGACAGCTTTTCGATCTGCCGGATGAAATGGCAACAAAAATTAATATAGAATTCTACGCCGACGCCGCAGATGCTTTTTTAAAGACGATTGTGGATTAATCTCAAGGAAGATATTCTTTATATACTCAACTTTTGATCGACCGAGCCTAGGTTGTGAAGTTTAACAGGTTGAAAACCTGGTTGGAAAGGTTAGAACCAAGCCACAATAGCAGTTCTTATACAGTATTTCTACTAATGTTGGATTCTTATAATTTTATGATATAATATAAATGATATTTTGCAATATAAAATTTCTCGAAAGGAATAATATATGGCAATTACTGATTTATTTAGAAAGGATGAAATAATTCATAATACGACTATAATCATAAAAGGATCTGAAGGCAAATTTGACGAAGGAAAATCTGAGGAAGATAAATGCTTTGTAACGAAGAAAGTATATGATGAAACTGAGTTTAGCCGGGTCTATTTTTAGTAAAGATACATTAGTTGAGTATAACACTTTTATGGTTGACGAAATTGTAAATAAAATTTATGAAGAGTTTAAGACAAGGGAATGGGAAGGTAAAATTTTAAAACTCCCGGAAGGTGAGTATACCAAAAATCAATTACCACCCAAAGAAGTAATTAAAAAAATAGTTAGGACTTCAATGGATAAAGTAGGAATCAAGGGAAATAGATTAGTTGAGAAAAATAGGCAAAAGATACTTCAAGCATTTGGAACATTGCTAAGAAAAAAAGGAAAAACTGTTGTAAATATAAGAAAAGCAAATAAACCAGAACCTTTATCTTCATTGGATATGGATAAAGAAACCATTGCTGTTGGAAATTTAAGGCGTAATGTAACTGTTTTTTATACTGATGTTTATGAAAATGAATTGACCGAAGAAGTCAAAGATATTCTTCAAGATGTTATAAATGATGAAAGTTTCCTTAAAAGTGCAGAAATAAAGATAAATCAATACCTGTTTAAAACACCTCTTGATATTATCTTTACAAAAGCAGAACCTGAAAGAAGATTTGTAGAACATTTGGGTAAAAAAGAAAATGCTGAAAAAATTGATGCCTGGTTTAAGTCAAGAGATCAAGGGTTTTATAATATTGAATATTCATGGAGAAAAGGAGAGCATCCTGAGCAAAAAGCGTTTAATCCAGATTTTATTATTAAAATACATCAAAACAGAACTGATTTTATTGTAGTCGTTGAAATAAAAGCTGATGACGATGATTCTGATGAAAACAAGGCAAAACTGCGGTGGGCAAGGCAACATTTTATAAATCTAAATAGAGAATTAGAAGATGCAGGGATCAACCAAAGGTATATTTTCCATTTTTTAAGTCCCAACAGCTATGCTGAGTTCTTTGAATATCTAAGAGATGGAAGATTAATAAAAGGAGTATTTAGAAGTGACCTCGAGGATAAGTTAGAAGCAAACGGTAGGGGGGTAGGTAATAACAGTATACTAACCTCATGATATACGACAATTAACAAGAGTAAAAACCCATGTATTTCTTTGTAATCTAATCCATGCGGATAGGTTAAATGGACAGGTAATTAAATATAGAAAAGTGCCGGAAAAAGTTCCGGAATAATCTAAAGTGAGCTTAAGATGAAAACGGATAAAGAAGAAAAGATAAAAGAAAAGAAAGAGGAAAATCTAAACAGGAATAAAGCGCAACCTCACGAACAATTGGAACTCTTTGCGCCGGAGGAAAAAGCGGTCCGAAAAACCGGGCCGGTAAAAAAGGACGCCGGAAAGACCCTTTCCGCCGCCAAGGATGTTCAAGAAAGGGCAAGGCAAAAAACAAACCGGGAAGAAAGAAAAAAAACCCGGAAAGAAACTCTCCGCTGGAAGGGGGCAATTTTTAAGGCTCAAGAAGAGCCCGCCCCTGAAACGGAAAGCCAGGGGGATAGGGTACAAAATCCGCCGGTTAAGGTAACTTTCTTTCCAGAAAAGGACACCCTTATTTTAAATTTGGTTAAAAATGGTGCTGCTTCGCCAGTTGCTGACCTTTACCTTCACCGACAGGCATTGGGCCTGCTCCTCTCTCCGGGTTTTGAGGTACTACTTTCGGTTAAGGCTGCCCGGGACATTCAGTTGTTGGACTACCAGTTGGCTACGGTAAGCCACGTTTTAAAACATTTGCGGGGGCGGGCGCTTTTATGCGACGAGGTAGGCCTGGGGAAAACCATTGAAGCAGGCCTGATTATGATGGAATACCTCATGCGGGGCCTGGCCCGGCGCGTACTGGTCCTTACCCCCCCATCCCTGGTGGAACAGTGGCGCTTAGAAATGCAAACCAAGTTTAACCTTGATTTTGTTCCCTATGACGCTCCTCTTTTCAAATCAACTCCCCGCCCCTGGGTAAATTTCTCTTACATTATTGCTTCCTTAGATACGGCCAAAAGAGAACCGCACCGGGATATGGTGCTGGAGCCGGTTTACGACCTGGTGATTGTTGACGAGGCCCACCACCTGAAAAAGCAAAAAACCCAGGCTTACCAGTTGGTGAGTCAGCTCAAAAAGAAATACATGCTTTTACTTACCGCCACTCCTGTAGAAAACGACCTGGAAGAATTGTTTAACCTGATTACTTTACTCCAACCTGGCCAATTGGAAACGGCCTCTTCTTTTAAGCGCAAATATATCACCAGAGGGGACACTTTAAAGCCAAAAAATATCGAAGAGTTAAAAAAACTAGTTCGGGAAGTGATGGTGCGAAACAGAAGGAGCGAAACGGGAGTAATTACGGCTAAACGCCACGCCGAAGTGGTGGAGGTAGCCTTTTCCCCGGAAGAAGCTGCTTTCTACCAACGGTTAACTTCTTTTGTACGCGGTCATTATGCCCAGGAAACAGGAAAAATTTCCGGGAGGGTAAACCAGTTTGTTTTAAAAACCTTGCAGCGGGAAGTGGGCAGCAGCATTGAATCGGTTCTGCCCACCCTGGAAAAAATGGCCCTTGGTGAAAATCATCCCCTATCTTTAAGGCGTGTTCTTCATGGCCTGGCCGAGCAGGCAAAAAGGGTGCCCCGCCGGGCCAAGGTCGAGGTGCTTGTGCGCCTGCTGAAAAAAATCCCGGCAAAAGTGGTGGTATTTACCTGTTTTGTGGAAACCATGCATTTTTTAGCCGCCCTTTTAGAAAAAGAAGGGTTTAAGGTGGCCAAGCTGGCCGGAGGAATGCGGCGGACTGAAAAGGAAGCGCAGGTGCTTGCCTTTGCCGGCGAAGCCCGGGTCCTGGTTTCCACCGAAACGGGGAGCGAAGGGCGCAACCTGCAGTTTTGCAACGTTATTGTTAACTACGACCTGCCCTGGAATCCCATGCGCATTGAACAGCGCATTGGCCGCCTTCACCGCTTGGGGCAGGTTAGGGATGTTTACATTTATAATTTATCGGCGGCCGGGACAGTGGAAGCCAGTATGTTAGAATTACTGGACGCAAAAATTAATATGTTTCAGCTGGTGGTGGGGGAATTGGACTTGATTTTGGGTAATTTGCAGGGAAAAAGGAATTTTGAAGACATAATCATGGATATTTGGGCCGGGGCAGCCGATGAAGCAAGTCTACATGCCGGGCTGGAGGATTTAGGCGAAAGGCTGTCAGCCGCCAAAAAACAATACCTGGCGGTAAAGGAAATTGATGAGCGGCTTTTGGGAGAATTACTGCCGGTAAATGATTAAATCCAAAGCTTTTTAGGTTTTGAATAAATTCTTTGAGCGCAAAAGACCTTCTGAAAATTATGGTTAAGGGGAGAAAAGCTTATGCTGCCGGTCGAAAGAACTGGCCCTCGTTCCTTTGTTACTGCTTATCTTGAACGGACCGGTGCTGTCTTAGAGGAAGCCGGTTATGAACTGCTGGAAGCACTTTTACCCGAAGGGCTCCCTTACCTTAAAGACCAGGAGGACCTTTTGCTGACCTTTGACTATGAGGTGGCCCAGGAAAATCCAGAAGCCATCTTTGTTACTTACGGCAGCCCTTTTTTGGACCGGCTGGCGGAACTGGCCATGGGCTATGGTCGCTACACTATCCTTTATGGCCCGGAGGGAAGCTTTAAGCAGGCGGGATGGTTAGAGCAAGAAATTTTAAAAGAAATTGAGTTTAGACACTGTCGTCCGCCAAAGGTTATCCACAAGTGGTTAGAAGGACATACCTTGAGAGGTTTTTACTTTCGGGCCGTATTTTCTTCATACGAAAAAACAGAGGAGTTATTGGAAATTGTGGTGGATGGATACACCGGCCTGGTAGTCCCTGATTTTACTGCCTGGTGGGGAAGGATAATGGCCGCAGAAGAACCTTCCTGGCAGTTGCCTCGGGCAAAAAGTATTTCCCCGGCTAAATTTTATAAGGCTGCTTGCCAAGAAGCAGAAAAGCAAGCCAAGGAGCGAGCATTAATCTTTCAGCGCCAGTCAAAAGAACGGCTAAAAAAGGAACTGACCAAAGTATCCGGATATTATTCCCAGATGAACCGGGAAATTAAAAATAAACTTGAAGCAACCGAAGAAAAAGACAAAAGGGAACGCCTGGCAAAAAAGCTGGCGGCCGTAGAAGCGGAACGTCAGCGCCGGGAAAAGGATACGCTTGAGCGCTACGCTATAGAAGCCAATCTCCACTTGGACCACATTGTGGACTACCGCCTGCCCCGCTTGCACATTAAGCTGGAACTGCAACATAAAAAGCAGCTATTGGAGACAACTGTCTTATACAACCCGCTGGCCCACCGCCTGGAAGCGCCTGTTTGCCCCCTTTGCGGCCACCCTTCCAAATGCTTGCTTCCGGATGATAGGGAAAACCGGTTTATCTGCCCCCGCCATTGAAGTGAAATAAAAGAAAAGACCACCCCAGGAGCGGTCATCTTTTGTTTTCTCGATTCTCGATGCTCAACAGTAAGTAGCGCACGCAAACCAGGGTCTCCATATCCCTATATACCGTTTAATCCAGTCACATTATGTTTGCTCCGTATGGATTGAATAGTGGCGAAGCCGCTTCACATCCCGTATTTCATCAAGCAGTTTTCTGTTCTTAGGTGTGTTTGTATGTGTTGACATTTGACGCTTTTACCTGCTAGTATATTAACAAAATTGAAGATAATATGGCAAGGCAAATTTGCCTGTCAATCAATGGTTGGCTGAAGTGAGATAGAGAATGGAAAAGACTAATCCACGATTAAAGCGCGCGTTCTTGGACATAGTCGACAATCAGCTTGAGGCTAACGATCCTCCGCAAACGCGGGAGACGTTCGAGCGACTCAAGGCAGAGGGCATCTCACAATCAGATGCGAAGATTTACATCGCTCAGGCGGTGTGTCTTGAGGTGTGGGATATCCTGAGAAACAAGAGGGAATTCAATGTGAAACGGTATCTTCGCAACCTGAAGAACCTCCCTCAGGAACCCGAAGAATAAAGCAGCTAACCACGGGTTCCAGTGTACGCCGCTGAACCCGAACGTTAGGTGTGATAAAATATTAATGATTAAAGATAAAGGAAGCTTTTACATGCCTGAAATTTCCCGATTTTTTGGGATCATTATTTCAATGTATTACGATGAACATAATCCGCCTCATTTCTATGCACGATATGGAAATGATTATGTGGTTATCGAAATCAGCTCATTGCGTATTATTGAAGGAAAATTTTCACCTCGCGCTTTGGGACTCGTGATGGAATGGGCTTCTCAACGTCAGGAGGAATTGATGCATAACTGGGAAGCTGCGAGGAAAAATCAATCCTTATCGAAAATTAACCCTTTGGTTTAGGAGGAGATTAACAATGATTCATGATGTTATATCCGCGGTTTACAAAGGAGATTATAAAATCGAAATAGAGTTTGACGATGGAAAAAAAGGAATAATGGATTTTTCAAAATATTTGACCAGGGGAGGAATATTTGAGCGCTTCCGTAATATAGAATTTTTTCGTAATTTTACAATAAATACTGAACTTGGTATTCTTACTTGGCAGAATGAAATAGATATTGCTCCTGAAACGCTATACTCCGAAGCAACTGGTAGCCCGCTACCTCATTGGATGGAAGTCAATGACGAATATTCACCTAACAATTCACTTCAGCCGACCGCTGAAAGCGGCGGGTGATCCCAGGCGTTAGCCCAAAGGTGAGACAATGAGCGAAACCGTTTTTAAACAAGTCAATTACGACTTGAATGCGCTGATCAAGTATATCGAACTGGGTGAGATCGGCCTGCAGAGATAAGTCATACATTCCCGACATTTCCATTTTGTGGAGCAAGGACACGGACCTGTTCGAGGTCGTTGATCGTTATCTTGTCGAATTGAAAAGTTCACGGGAAATCAGCAGCGAGGAAGAAAATTGGATATATATTACTACCCGTCAAACAT
>DOTD01000099.1 GCA_003513005.1 Desulfotomaculum sp. | reverse complement strand
CGGATGAATCTGACAAGAAATCAAATGGCTGAAATCATCGACCATACTCTTCTGAAAGCGACGGCCTCTGAAAGAGACATCCTGCTGCTGTGTGAAGAAGCAAGATTATACGGATTCGGGTATGTATGCGTAAATCCTTGCTGGGTTAAAAAAGCTTCGGCAGAACTGTCAGGTACAAAAACACGGATCTGCACAGTAATCGGCTTCCCATTAGGCGCAACAACGACTCCGGTTAAGCTCAGCGAGGCAGTTGAAGCTGTGCAAAACGGCTGCTCCGGGGTAGATCTGGTCATCAACCTGGGAGCGCTGAAAAGCGGATCTTACAGGCAGGCTGAAGGTGAAATAAAAGCTGTTGCCGATGCCGTATCGGCCTGCCGCAAAGACGCACATGTGAAAGTAATCATCGAGACCTGCTACCTAAGCAGCCAGGAGAAAAAGACCGCCTGCCTCATCGCCCGGGATGCCGGCGCGCGCTTTGTCAAGACAAGCACGGGGTTCGGCAGCGCCGGCGCTACTGTGGAAGACGTTGCGCTGATGAAAAGCGTGATTGGGCAGGAAATGGGCATCAAGGCTGCCGGGGGGATAAAGACGCTTGCCCAGGCTATCGCTCTGGTAGAAGCCGGGGCAACGAGGCTGGGCACAAGTTCGGGAATTGCTATTATCAAAGAAATGGATGCTGCTCAATGAAGCCGCCTGTTCAAACTCAAATTTTCGAAACTGCGTTGGGCTGGGTAGCCGGCGCCTGGACTGACATAGGTTTGGCAGCGCTTACACTGCCTCATGAAAACCCTGCTGAAGCTGTTTCAAGATTGGCAGCGAGACTGTACAAATGGGCAGACAGGAATGCAGCTTTTTCTACGGGTATTTCCGAAGCGGAAGCAGATGAACTGCCCCCGTATTTTCAGAAACTGCTCCTGGATTATTACAACAGGCTGCCCGTAAATTTCGACATTCCGATAGATCTGTCCTGGTGCACACCTTTCCAGTTTCATGTTTTAAATGCTATACGGGCAATACCATATAGCCAAACACTTTCCTACAGCCAAGTAGGAATCACCGCAGGGTATCCCAAAGCGGCCAGAGCGGTCGGTAATGCTGCCGGCTCAAATCTTACACCTGTTGTGATTCCCTGCCACAGGGTAATTATGCACAACGGAAAGCTGGGCGGTTTCAGTGACAGGATAGACTTCAAGAGATTACTGCTGGATCTCGAATCAGCGAATGTCAGATCGTAAGAATAGGCGAATATCGATTGTAAGTCTATTGTTCGGACAGCTTCTCTTATGGTATAATTTTTTACAAACGCTGGTGTGGCTCAGAGGTAGAGCAGCGCACTCGTAATGCGCAGGTCGTCGGTTCAAATCCGACCACCAGCTCCAGGAATAACAAGGCCTCCGGAGATCTATACGGAGGCTACTTTACATATCGGGCGGCTATTCAGTGCCCAGGGACACCAATAAGATATAGAAATAGCAGGACATATCTGGATCTGGTATAATTGCCGGTTGAGTTTTTATTCATTTATTCACCTTTGATTACGTCCCTTCAGAAATTCCGAAACGAATTTTGTCTTTGTAATGTAAATTTCATTGGATTGAAATTTCGCGTATATGCAGTTAAAATAATTACAGCGTTATTTCGAAGATAAACATGCGCACAACAAACAAGAGGCGTTTGGCAAGATATTTCCAGACGCATTTTTTCTGTAAATCAGATTATCAAATGTTGAAAATTTTATATATAGAAGGTGAAGTTAGAGTGACGCAAAGCAGCTTTATTGTCCTGGAAAATGGGCAGGTTTTTAAAGGAGAATCTTTTGGGGCAGATGGAGAGACGGTTGGTGAAATTGTATTTACAACCGGGATGACCGGGTACTTGGAAACATTAACTGACCCCAGCTATTATGGGCAGATTGTGGTTCAAACGTTTCCTTTAATAGGAAATTATGGCGTTATCCCTGATGATTTTGAAAGTTCTTCTCCCAAATTAAAAGCCTATATTGTCCGGGAGTGGTGTCAATTTCCATCCAACTTCCGCAGTAGGGGCGGGCTTGACGCTTTTTTAAAGATACATAATATCATAGGAGTCTGCGGAATTGATACCCGCGAACTAACCAAGATCATCAGAGAGTTTGGGGTTATGAATACCAAAATTACTGCAACGGTTGATGACATTGATGACATTGATGACATTGATGAGATACTGGCAGAAATTAAGAATTATAAAATAACAGATGCTGTTCAGAAAGTCAGTACCAGGGAAATTTCAGTAACCAAAGGAGCGCCGGGAGGATACAAAGTTGTGTTGTGGGATTTCGGGGCCAAGGAAAATATTCGCCGCGAGTTGATCAGACGGGGCTGTGAGGTTGTCACTGTGCCCGCCCATATTGCAGCAGAAAAGATTGTGGATTTAAAGCCGGATGGGATTATGCTTTCCAACGGGCCGGGCGATCCTGCCGACAATAAAGAGATTATTAAAGAACTGGCCAACCTTACTGATTCAGGGATACCGATCTTTGGTATCTGCCTGGGCCATCAGCTGCTGGCTCTGGCGCAGGGAGCGAAAACAGCCAAACTTAAATACGGGCATCGAGGCGCCAACCAGCCTGTGAAGGATTTAAAAACAGGCAGAGTATACATTACCAGCCAAAACCATGGCTACGCGGTTGTGAACGATAGTCTTCCAGCTTCGGCCTCAATAAGTTTTCTGAATGCCAATGATGGAACCTGTGAAGGAATTGAATATCAAAATATGCCTGCCTTTACGATTCAGTTTCATCCGGAGGCTTCGGCAGGCCCCCTGGATACCAACTATTTATTCGATCGATTTATTGACCTCATTCGGGAGGAGGGCTTGAAATGCCGCTAAACCAGAATATAAAAAAGGTACTTGTAATTGGCTCAGGACCTATCGTTATAGGACAGGCTGCAGAATTTGACTATGCGGGAACGCAAGCATGCCGGGCACTAAAAGAAGAGGGGTTGGAAGTAGTTCTGGTAAACTCCAATCCGGCAACGATTATGACAGACAACGCTATGGCTGACCAAATTTATATAGAACCTTTGACGTTGGAAACAGTCAAAAGAATCATTATCAAGGAGCGTCCGGACAGCATCTTATCCACGCTGGGCGGACAAACCGGTCTGACGTTATCCATGCAGTTGGCTAAAGAAGGGTTCCTGGAAAAACAAGGTGTCAGGTTACTGGGCGCTAATCCGGAAACAATAGACAAAGCTGAAGACAGGCAGATGTTTAAGGATACAATGCAGTCTATAGGTGAGCCAGTTGTTCCTTCTACAGTAGTGAATGATGTCCCTGCTGCACTGGCTTTTGCCGAAGAAATTTCCTATCCGGTAATTGTCCGTCCGGCATTTACGCTTGGCGGGACAGGCGGCGGTATTGCCTTCAATGAAAAGGATCTTCAGGAAATTGCTGAGAATGGTCTCAGGCTTTCCCCCATTACACAGGTCCTTATTGAACAATGTATCTCCGGGTGGAAAGAGATAGAATTTGAAGTAATGCGGGATCGGACAGGCAACGTAATCACAGTCTGCAGCATGGAGAATTTTGACCCTATGGGTGTGCATACTGGTGACAGCATTGTTATAGCTCCCGCAGTAACTCTTTCGGATAAGGAATACCAGATGCTGCGATCGGCTGCCTTAAATATTATTACGGCCCTGGAAGTGGAAGGGGGATGCAACTGTCAGTTTGCTTTAAATCCCGATAGTTTCGAGTATGCCGTAATTGAGGTTAACCCAAGGGTATCCCGTTCATCAGCTTTAGCCTCAAAGGCTACAGGGTATCCGATTGCCAAAGTGGCGGCCAAAATAGCGGTTGGATATACACTCGATGAGATCAAGAACGCAGTAACCGGGAAAACCTGTGCCTGTTTTGAACCAGCCCTGGATTATGTAGTAGTCAAACTCCCCAAGTGGCCGTTTGATAAATTTGTTTATGCCAAGCGCACACTGGGTACCCAGATGAAAGCCACGGGAGAGGTAATGGCTATCGGAATAAGCTTCGAACAGGCAATCATGAAAGCAGTAAGGGGAGCAGAGATTTTTCTGGACAGTCTTAACCTGCCCAAGCTTAAAGAACTGACTGACGCACAGATTGAACAGATGCTCACCGAGTGTGACGATGAACGCCTCTTCGTAGTATTTGAGGCAATTAAAAGGGGTATCTCCTGTGAAGCAATTCATGAAGTTACGAAGATTGACCGGTGGTTTTTATACAAACTTGCTCATCTCGCAGAACTGGAAAAGGATCTGGCAGCGGGGCAGTTAACCCGGGAACTATATAAAAAGGCAAAAATTCTGGGGTATCCAGATAAAGTTATTGAACGTCTTTCCGGCTGCAAAATCGAGCAGCCGATCTGGTCTTCTTATAAAATGGTGGATACTTGCGCTGCCGAATTTGAGGCCGAAACCCCTTATTTTTATTCCACCTATGATGAGGTTAATGATGCCGAGCAGTTTATCAAAGCCGGAAATAGCGGCAAAAAAACCATTATTGTCTTTGGTTCCGGACCTATCCGGATAGGCCAGGGTATAGAATTTGATTATGCCTCCGTGCATTGTGTGTGGGCGCTGAAAAGAGCAGGTTATGAAGTAGTAATCGTTAACAACAACCCGGAAACCGTATCTACCGACTTCGATACTGCTGATCGCTTGTATTTTGAACCTCTGACCAGCGAGGATGCTTTGAATATAATCAATACTGAGCAGCCTTTCGGGGTAGTTGTCGCCTTTGGCGGACAGACTGCCATCAAGCTGACCAAGTCCTTGGAAGCACATGGAGTCCGGATACTGGGCACACCGGCTGACAGCATCGATGCCGCCGAGGACAGGGAACGTTTTGATTCCTTGCTGGAAGGGCTATCCATTAAACGTCCCCGGGGATATACGGTAATGAACACGGACGAAGCGCTGCAAGCAGCCAATAAGCTGGAATATCCGGTCTTGATGCGGCCTTCCTATGTGCTTGGCGGTCAAAATATGATTATTGCTTTTAGTGATGATGATATCCTCGAATACATGGAGATTATTCTGGAGCATAACATTGAAAACCCGGTTTTAATTGATAAATATCTCACGGGCATTGAAATAGAGGTTGATGCTATCTGCGACGGAGAGGATATCCTCATCCCCGGAATCATGGAGCATATTGAAAGGGCCGGTATTCATTCCGGTGACTCGATCGCCGTCTATCCTGCCTGGAACTTGAGCGGAGAGTTGATTGAACAAGTAATAGATTATTCAAAAAAGCTGGCCCTGTCTTTGAACACCCAGGGACTGGTTAATATTCAGTATATTATACATGCTGGAGAAATCTTTGTAATTGAAGTCAATCCCCGTTCCTCCCGGACTATTCCCTATATCAGCAAAGTTACCGGGGTGCCGATGGTTGATCTGGCGACCAGGGCAATGCTCGGCGGGAAACTGACAGAAACGGGCTATGGCACAGGATTATATAGAACCCCTCCTTATGTTGCAGTCAAGGTACCTGTCTTTTCCTTTGAAAAACTCACAGACGTAGATGTGCAACTTGGTCCGGAGATGAAGTCGACTGGTGAGGTCCTGGGCATTGGAAAATCCCTGGCTGAAGCACTTTATAAGGGCCTGGTAGCAGCCGGATATAAGATGGTGAAGCAGGGCGGAGTCCTTATTACCGTACGGGACAGTGATAAACCGGAGATTGTTGATATTGCCAGGAAATACGCCGAGTTAGGTTTTACGCTTTATGCTACCGCTGGAACGGCCAGAATTTTGGAACGCTCCGGTTTACAGGTTAGATCAGTTAAGAAGATTCATGAATCAGATCATGATAACACCCAAACCCTTTTGGAAAGCGGTAAAGTCAATTATATTATTTCCACATCCTCCAAGGGCAGGCTGCCCAGCAGGGACAGTTTCAGAATACGCCGAAAGGCAGTTGAAACGGCAATCCCTTGCCTGACCTCACTGGATACCGCCGATGCCCTGGCCGGCAGTCTCAAGAGCCGTTACTCCCAGAGCAGCACCGAATTAGTGGATATCAATCATATGAGGAATGAACGTCTCCAGCTTGACTTTACTAAAATGCAGTCCTGCGGCAACGATTACATCTATTTTAATTGTTTCCAGCAGAATATTGTCAGCCCGGAATCCTTAAGTGTATATCTGTCCGACAGGCATTACGGCATTGGCGGTGATGGGATTGTGCTGATCTGTCCGTCAGATCGGGCCGATGCCAAAATGCAGATGTTTAATTTGGACGGCAGCGAAGGAAAAATGAGCGGCAATGCGCTCACCTGTATAGGAAAGTATATATATGAGAACAAGATAAGAGTTAAAGACCGGATTTCCATAGAAACCTCAAGCGGGATTAAAATACTCAAACTCTATATTCAAAATGATAAGGTTGATTCAGTCTGTGTGGACATGGGACCGGCTGAGCTTAACCCTGAGAAGATCCCGGTGAAACTGCCCGGACAGGAGATTGTGAATCAGTCTGTAACAATTGACGGCACAGGTTATCATATAACCTGTGTATCAATGGGAAATCCGCATTGTGTTCTCTTCAGCGAGAACTTGGAGAGTATCAACATTGATTTAATAGGACCGGCTTTTGAATATTCGCCTTTATTCCCTGAAAGAGTGAATGTTGACTTCGTAACGGTTATTGACCAAAATACACTTAAAATGCGGGTTTGGGAACGAGGAAACGGCGAAACTCTGTCGGCCGGTACCAGTGCCTGTGCCGGTGTAGTGGCGGCAGTACTGAATGGTTACTGCAATAAAGACCAGTATATATCTGTCAAACTCAAAGGAGGCGCCCTGATGGTTAAATATACGGATGAGGCAGTATTCATGACCGGCAGGCCGGAAATAATTTTTAAAGGAACAGTGGAGATATAATTATCTAGAATACTGGAATACCGATAAATCGTCAGGCTTTTTGAATCCCTCCCGGGATACCGTCAATGCCAATGGTTTTGCACTTACCTTTCTCAAAAGCTCCTCTTAATTGAAATGTTCCCGGTATACGCTTTAAAATTGCAAAAGTCAGATTTTGTCGAAATATTTTTCAAGGATTAACTCTTAATTTTGTCGAAGGTTGTAATAATATGGTTGCAGCGGCTGCCGCCGTTATCTGGCTATATTTATCCTCAGCAATTAAATGACTTCTTTGATAAGTAGGGGGTTTTAGATTGGATGTCTTTCTTATTTTAATAGGCTTAACCGGTTTTATAGTTTCGGCAGTAATGTGCACGGTAAGCTTCTTTAAAAACAAGGCTCGCATTAAGTTCTGGTATATTGTTCTTGTATCTGCTTTTGTGGTTCTTATAATTGGGGGCGCCATTGCCGGGCCTTCTTCTGAAACAAGTAAGGATAATAAACCAACTGAAACCAAGACTGCTATTCAATCCTCGGCCCCGGATAAAAAAGTTTCAAGTCCGGTTACAAATGGTACTCTTAAAGTCCATTTTATTGATGTAGGACAGGCTGACAGTATTCTTATTCAGTCACCATCAGGTAAATCTATTCTTATTGATGGCGGCGATAACGAAGATGGTCCCTCTGTTGTAAAATATATTAAGGCTCAGGGCATTAATAAGTTAGATGCTGTTGTGGCCACTCATCCACATGAGGATCATATCGGTGGTCTTGATAATGTTATTAAGAACTTTCCTGTAACCTCTTTTTATATGCCAAACGTCACTTCAACCGAAAAAACATATAGTGACTTAATAAAAGCCGTCGAGTCTAGCAGCAATGCAAAGCTGCAGGTTAAATCCGGTGTAAAACTGGATCTGCCTGATTTAACAGCAAAATTCCTGGCGCCAAACAGCAGTTCATACAAAGATATGAATAATTATAGCGCCGTACTAAAACTTACATATGGTGATACTTCTTTTCTTTTAACCGGTGATGCTGAAAATGTCTCCGAGGCTGAGATGCTGAAAGCCGGCTATAATCTAAAAGCCACTTTGCTAAAAGTCAGTCAACACGGAAGTAATAATTCCACTACTAGTGCGTTTTTAAAAGCTGTCTCACCTGAATACGCCGTTATATCAGTTGGTAAGGGTAACAGCTACGGCCTTCCAGTTCAGCAGATACTGGATCGTCTGTCCAGCGCAGGTGTTAAAATTTATCGCACCGATGAAGTCGGTACAATTATTGCCACCAGCGATGGAAAGAGCATTACACTAGATAAAAAAGCATCTTCAATTAAACCTCATGCTCCGTCTGCCTCCTCTGTAAACATGTAGAATGACATCCGCAATTGTGATGCAATCAAACTGCCTGATTTCTTGTGAAAGTTCCAGCCTCAAACTGGTTACGGCTCAGGTGCTTTCTCAAACAGCAGGTAGCGCTCATTCAGGAATTTTAGTTCAAATACTCCGCTGTCGTTTTGCGAATTACTCGCAGTGAGGTTTTCCCGATAAAACAGACGGTACAGAGTCAGGTTTTCTGCTAATTGGAAATTAACTGTTGTTCAGAATCTCATTTGGGCTTCGATTTCTTTATTAAGATAATCGTAGGAATTCCAATCTGCTTATTTGAATATGCAGAATCAATCAGCAAAAAGAATCTCTTTGCTTTTTCCAAAGCTTCGGTGCTGTCCATGCTGTGTTTTCT
>DOTD01000098.1 GCA_003513005.1 Desulfotomaculum sp. | reverse complement strand
CTCGCTAAAGGTAGCGCCAGTTGGCGGCTAAAGTAGCAGGCGCCCCGTTATTTATCCATATCCACAAAGGTTTCGGCAAAATAGGGTTCGACGCCGAACAGGGTAATCCAGTCCTTGTCCGCATGTTTTCCCTTCCCCATTCATAATATTGGCGGTGTTAAGGAAAAAGGGATCGGTACAGTTCCCGGGTAAGACTTGTTAGTAACAATCATATGGTATAGTGTTAGACTATGCAATTGAAACGATATGATCAAAATATACTTAAAACAATCCTTTGGTCAGCTGTAATCATCGGAATGACATGGATTTTCTTTTTTGTCAATAATGTTGGCCAGGCTGGTAATACTGTCAGCCAGTCCCTCCAGCTTATTTTCGATTCTGACCAAAAGATAAGCGGTCACAACAATAGGGAAACCTACGTTACCGATTGCCTGTAAAATAGTTTCCACCGGCGGCGCCTCCTTTAAGAAGGTTTTTTATCAGGAAGGATTGAAGAGGGAAAGCTTAATGGAGGAAGGAAACCGCTCTGTCGCATGTTTCCTTCCCCATACAGCTTTTTATGAATAGGAAGGTTTACTGCGGGTCGTAGATGTCGTTGGTTGTTCTGTCCACAATCTTGATGTCCTGCTTCGATACTAACTGTCCGCCGGTTGTTGTAAAGATGTTTTTAGTTATTACCGTATCCATAGCTGCCTGGATTTCCTGGGCGGTTATGTTATCGCGGGGGTTGTCAACCGTGAGCGTGAAGTTGGAGCCGTTTTCGTTTTTGAAGACCATCCTGAGGGTTTTGGTGGTAACCTGGGCCATTTTTACACCTCCTTTCAGTGATTTTTGATCATGCCGGGCCTCCTGCGGGTTAGGCCTCTACGAGCTGGGCATTGTCAACGCGGCTTATTTTGCTTAAGGTATACGACTGCAGGCCGGCAATCGCCTGGGCAATGTCGTACAGGTCCTGGTCTGCGGCGCTTGGGTCGATGCTTTTGTAATTTCTGCTGCGGTAGACCGGGTTTCCCTGGGCGTCGATGCCGGTCTGCACTTCAAGACTAAGCACAGTACCGCCGGATACTTTATTAACAGCCATTTATAACACCTCCTTCCGAACACGTGTTCGCCTTACGAACATATTCTAACCCGGTACAGGAACTGTGTCAAGGTAATTTATGGCAATTGGCGGGGGTTTAAAGGGAGATATTGTCGAAACTGATGAAAATGGGGAATTATATTTTAAAATATCGACAGTTGATTTTTAAACCTTCACAAAATCTCTTGTCTGCTCACCGGCGCCAATGGGGGAAATTCTCAAAGAATATCCAGATTTAGAGGCAAAAGATATAAAAGAAGCTCTGGAATTTACTGCTGAAACCGTCAGGGAAAAGCAGTTGCCGTTGGTAGGTATTGCGGTGTCCCTTGCTCAACTGGCTCTTTATATTCTTGTCGTTGACAAATATCAGATAATAAGATATACTGATATTCAGAGGTGATTGTTTCGTGAATGCTGAAACAATAAAGGTTGGGAAAAGGGGAGCGGTAGTTATTCCTGCCGGTTTGCGCAGGGAATACAGTCTGGAAGAAGGGGCTCTGTTGATCGCGGAACCGCGGCCGGAAGGCATTCTCCTGCGTCCGGCGGTGGCCCTGTCGGTTGAAATTTACACACCGGAAAGAAAGGCGCAATTTTTATTAAATAATGCCTTAACTGCAGAAGACTATGCGTGGGCAGTATCCGAGGTAAAAAAGCTTGGTTTGGATCCGGAAAATATACCTCATGAAAGATCCGGTAATATTTAATGAACCGGTTGTTTCTGGACGCCAACATATTGTTTTCCATAGCCTATGGAAGCCCCAGCCTGGAAGTATTTAAATGGAAATTCCTGCTTGAATTTTGTGGCAGGGGACAAAAAGGGGTGAATGACCGTGACTAAAAAAGGGTTGCCAGCCTTCCGTTTCCAGTATAAACTGGAATTAATAAACTAAACAGGAGCAATGATCGGTGAATCCAAGCCAAATTGACCACGACCGTCTGTTTAAAGAATTGCTGGAGACATTTTTTGCCGAATTTATGGAGCTTTTCTTCCCTGACGCTTACGGCGCCATTGACTTTACGCATCTAAAATTCCTCCGGCAGGAGGTTTTTACCGACGTTACCGCCGGGGAAAGGCACGAGGCGGACATCATCGTAGAAACCAGGCTTAAAACGGAACCGGGACTGATTTTGGTCCACGTGGAACCTCAGGCGTATGTCCAGAAAGATTTCAACGAAAGAATGTTTATCTATTTTTCCCGGTTTTACGAAAAATACCGGCGCAAGATCCTGCCAATCGCCGTTTTTAGCTACGAACAGGCGCGCGATGAACCGGATAAATTTGCCCAGAGTTTCTCTTTTTTAGACGTGCTGCTCTTTCGCTTCTATAAACTGGATCTAAAAAAGCTTTCCTGGCGGGATTACGTCCACCGTGACAACCCCGTAGCGGCGGCTCTTTTAAGTAAAATGGGCTTTGCTGGAGAAGAGAAGGCGCAGGTAAAGCTGGAGTTTTTGCGCCTGTTGACCAGATTAAAACTTGATCCCGCGCGGATGGAGCTTATTACAGGTTTTTTTGAAACCTACCTCAAACTAAACCGTCAGGAAGAAGAACAATTATCACATGAACTGGGCAGAATAAACCAGAAGGAGGCTGATTTAATCATGCAGATTACCACCAGTTGGCACGAAAAGGGGAAGATCGAAGGGAAAATCGAAGGGAAGATCGAAGGGAAGATCGAAGACATCTGCAAATTTATGGCGCGCAAATTTAGCGCTGACGCCGGCGAAGTAAGGAAAATAATTCAACAGGCGCCCAGCCTGGAGCTTCTGGACGGTCTCATGGAAGAATTGTTTGCCGCCAACACTTCGGAAGAAGCCCATTCCATCATCAGAAGGACAGTGGGTAAATCTCTTCAATAGCCCCATACGCAAGCGTGAAAGGGAAAGATAAGATTAATTTTCTTGTTCAATAGGGTATTGACGTGCATGACGTATTGTTACTACAGCGATGAGTATTAAAGCTCTTTGACAGCATTAAATAGCGACTTCGCCCAATATTTGGAGATTCCTCTTTCGGTGCGAGAGGTAGGCGACCATGTTGCGTTTCATGTGGTAGTTAACGTCCCTCAAGGTCTTTCGGATCAGCTTCTCATTGCCGGATAGGCCGGCAATGATCAGTTTCTGGGCCTGGGGCAGCGTCAGGATCGGGTCTCCGTTTTTTTTTTAAAGTGCTGTCGCACCTCCAAGATGAATAGAGGGGCGAGAAGGACAAAAATGACGG
>DOTD01000097.1 GCA_003513005.1 Desulfotomaculum sp. | reverse complement strand
CGTGGAAAAGCCCACCAAATCGGATTCGAGGACCCGTGTCATGTTTACCGGAGCGAGATCCTCAACAAATATCCTGACGTCATGGCCGAGTCTGGCCAGCACCGCTCCAAGCAAAGTCAGTCCCAACCGGGGCAGCTTAATTTCGCTGAAGAAATGCAGACCCGGCGGTTGCGGCTCAATTAGTGTGATTTTCAATAGTCTTTCTTTCTTTCTTTCCTTCCGATGGAAAATTTTATTTCTTAAAAACAAGAATACCTAACCAATATTAAGACTATACCATATTCAGCCATACGGCAAGTTAATTTTTATCTTTTTTGTATTTTTGTAAATGTATGTTCAAAATATTTTTGGCTTCAAACGATGTACTGTTTTAAGAATTTCAGGAGATTCTTAAATGCGATGAAAAGTTTCTCTGGAACCTGCTCAGCCTTTCCCAGGAAGGCAACTTTAAAGCAGGCCGGTTCGCGCTGATCTATGCCGATGAAATGATTGTCGCGCACACCAACGAAAACGAGTACAGGGCTTTTATAGCCAACAAGAAGAACGAAGCCCTGCAGTCACGCATTATCATTATTAAAATACCGTACAACCTGAAGGTAAGCAAAGAGGTTAAGATATACGAGAAGCTGATCCGCCAGAGCGACCTGAAAGACATCCACCTCGCTCCCCACGCCTTGAAAGTGGCCAGCATTTTCTCAGTGCTGTCCAGGCTCAAGGAGAGCAAGAAACAGGGCATGGACCTGATTAAGAAAATGAAGCTCTATGACGGCGAGGATGTTGAGGGATTCAAGCAGAGGGACGTTATCGAGCTGCGGAATGAAGCTTTGGAAGAAGGGATGAGCGGAGTAGATCCGAGGTACGTAATCAACCGCCTCTCTTCGGTCCTGATTAAGACCTCGACAAAATGCATCAATGCCCTGGATGTTTTAAGGGCGTTAAAAGACGGGCTTGATCAGCACCCTTCCATAACTAAAGAAGAAAGGGACCGGCTGCTCAACTTTATCTCCGTGGCCAGGAAAGAATACGATGAAATTGCTAAAAAAGAAGTCCAGAAGGCATTCGTTTATTCATATGAGGAATCTGCCAGGGTTTTATTTGACAACTACCTGGATAACGTGGAAGCATACTGCAACAATACGAAGTTAAAAGACCCGATTACAGACGAGGAAATGGACCCTGATGAAAAGCTGATGCGTTCCATTGAGGAACAAATCGGCATCTCGGAAAACGCTAAAAAGGTCTTCCGGGAGGAGATCCTGATCCGCCTTTCCAGCTATGCCAGGAAAAATAAGAAATTTGACTACACCTCCCACGAACGCTTGCGGGAGGCTGTTGAAAAGAAACTTTTCACCGACTTGAAAGACGTCGTTAAGATAACCACTTCTTCCAAGACACCCGATATGGAGCAACTCAAACGCATCAATGAAGTCGCTTCCAAGCTGATTTCCGAATACGGTTACTGCGCACACTGCGCCAACGAACTGCTCAAGTATGTAGGGAGCCTGTTGAACAGATAGGAGGAGCCTTCTTATGCCCCTGTATATAATCTCTCGGGAAGACTGGTCTTTGCATCGCAAAGGTGAAATAGATCGTCAGCGTCACCATGACAAAGTAAAAGAAGCGATTAAAAAAAACCTGGCCGACATAGTCAGTGAGGAAAGCATCATTATGTCGGATCAGGAGAAAATTATCAAAGTGCCCATCCGTACCCTGGATGAATTCCATTTCCGGTATGACCAGGGGAAGCGCTCCCACTCCGGGCAGGGGGACGGAGACAGTAAAGTTGGAGATGTGCTTGGCTCCGATTCTCAGGGCGGAGCCGGGCGTGAAAAGGGAGCGGGGGACCAGCCGGGCATTGATTACTACGAGGCTGAAATCACTCTTGAAGAATTAGCCAAAATCCTTTTTGAGGATTTAGGCCTGCCCTACCTTGAGCCCAAAAAGAAACCGGAGCTTACCTCGGATTCCGTCGAGTTCAAGGACATCCGGAAAAAAGGAATCAGCAGTAATATCGACCGCAAACACACCATTTTAGAGGCAATCAAAAGAAATGCCCTGAAAGGCAATCAAAACCTCAAGGAAATTACCAAAGAGGACCTGCGCTATAAAACCTGGGACCTCACTCAAAAGCACGAGTCCAACGCCGTTATCCTGGCCATGATGGATACCTCGGGGTCGATGGGCATTTTTGAAAAATATATTGCCCGCAGCTTCTTTTTCTGGATGGTGCGCTTTTTAAGGACCAAATACGAGAACGTTCAAATCAGATTCCTGTCTCACGACGCCGAAGCCAGGGAAACTACGGAAGAAGAATTTTTTACCAAAGGTACCAGCGGCGGAACGCGCTGCTCCACAGTTTATAAACTTGCTCTTGAGATCATTGAAAAGAGGTACAACCCTTCCGACTACAACATCTATGCTTTTCATTTTTCTGACGGCGATAACCTGGGTTCGGACAACGAAGCGTGCACACGCCTGATCAGCGAACTTTTGAATTTATGCAACTTCGTCGGCTACGGCGAAATAGAAAGCAGCTATTTTTACACCAGCACCTTAAGGACGGCTTACAGGAAAATTGATCATCCGAGGTTTACGGTTGTAACAATTAAGGATAAAAGCGGAGTCTACCCGGCTCTGAAAAAAATCTTCAGCCCGGTCAATGAAAAACCCGCCTAACTTTAAGGCGCCGGTGACAAGGGGTAACAAGTGACAGGGGGACGGGATTGTTGACACTGTTGCAATATGTCAACAACCCCGTCCCCCTGTCACGCCTATTTGAAAACTCCCTTCAAGGGAATTTTTTATGGATCAAATTATTGATTGAATACAAGTCCGGATTGCTGCATAATACAAGTATAAAAATGGGTAATTCTAAGTCTGTGAGCTGGTAATAAATGGGCATTCTTTATCACCTTCAGGTTGGGTGCGCTAATTTAACCATTATCAAAGCTTATTCGGGAACTATGCTGATCGACTGCTTCAACATAGAACGCTATAAAAGCTTACTGTCCGCAAACAAATTTATTAAAGCAGTTTTCATTACCCACCAGCACTACGATCACTTCCTCGGCCTGAAATACTTGAGAGACAACAATTTTACCATCGAATACATTATCTGCTCCCCCTATGTCAGAAGAAGCGGTGACGGCAGCGTTCAATATGAAGAATGGCGCGACTTTGAAAAATTCCTGGCCTATTTCAAGAGAATGGGAACCACTGTAATCACACCATTCCGGCAGGAATCTTTGAACATGCCCTGGTGGTATATTGATAATCTTAGCTTTAGGATCCTGGGACCGGCCAAGTTCATTGCCGAAAGCGAAAGCAGGGAACTGCACGATGCAAGCCTGGTCATGCTTGTGACACTGGGCGCCAGGAAATGTTGCTTTACCGGCGACGCCTCCGGCAAAAGCCTGAGCTGGATCGCCGAAAATACGATTAATTACTGCAACGACATCCTGCACGCCAGCAATCACGGCAGCCTTTACGGCGTAAACCTGGATTTCATCAAAGGCGCCAAAGCCGAATATACGATCATCTCCACCGAATCCGGCTTATATAAGGAAGTCCCCCACCCCATAGCGATAAAAAGGTACTATGAATACACCAAAGTCCACCGCACAGATCTCGACGAAACTGTCGAAATGTATTATTAGCGTCAGCGAAAAAATGGCAGTGAAAGTAAGATCTGGCCGGCAAAAGAATTGTCCTGCCTTTTTTATTGCCAAAAACGTCCGGCAAGATATTGTAACAGTAACACTTATACGGGAACTGAGGGAAGGGCGGAGCCGTTATGAGTAATTATAAATGATTCCACTGCGAAAACCCCATTGAATAGTAAAAAACAGTCTTAGCAGCAGGATAAACAATGGCGAATATCGAAGTATAATATAAATATCAAGAGCAATCTATATCAAGAGCAATCTATGGACAAATCAAAGATATACATTTCAGGGGGATTTACATGTTCCGCAAAAACAGAAACCACTTACAAATAGAACTA
>DOTD01000096.1 GCA_003513005.1 Desulfotomaculum sp. | reverse complement strand
AACCGGAAGCCTTATTGTTTCTGTATCGGATCCGCTGTTTCAGTCCGACAAGATTATATTGTGATGAGCTCGTATTTTTGATATCATGAAAAAGGATAATTTTGAGGAAAGGAGCTTAAAAATGAACGAATTGACTCAAATGATCCAGCACAACCCATTGTTATTTTCTCTGTTAATTGCCTGGTCTCTGTTATGGAAAGCCTTAGCTTTATGGCATTCCGCACGCGGCAGTCAGATAGTATGGTATATCGTTCTGTGTATTGTTAACACTGCTGGTGTTCTCGAAATTATTTACCTGCTCTTTTTCCGCAGGAAACTTGTGGGGAGATACATAAGATAGAACAATATTACTTAAGGATGAAAATGGACTTTTCATATCGAAAAGTCCATTTTATCGCAAAGGAGAAAAAACCTTCGCCAAAAGCGAAGGCAGCCTTTTTCAGGCTAACGGGAAGAGAGAAGTAAGACTCCTACATTATTCCTCCCTCAGGAAATAAATATACCTTTTTATAGCGTCATGTCCATAAAAAAGCCAGGCAAGAACGGGATCCTTTGCCTGGCTTTTTCTTGTGCTTTGCTTCCGCACAATTGGATAAAAGCACGCGATCGCCTGTTAAAAGAATTATAACGTGAAAATGGTCAAAAAGAAACAGTATGCAGGAAAAGAAAAGAGAATACAGAACGTTAGTCAGTGTTGCATAAAAAAAATTTGAAAGGAAGGGGAAGAGTATCGTAGAGTTAGCCTTAATTAAAAAAGCGCCGTTGTTAAAAAGAATAGTCATAGGTGTTATTGTCCTGATATTTTTGTTGATTATGTGGCCGTTTGTTATTGTTGCCCCCGGTCATACAGGAGTTGTAGTCCAGCTTGGAGCTGTGAAGGAAAAGGTCTTAGAAGAAGGATTCCATATACGGATCCCTATAATCCAATCGGTCAAATTAATCGATTGCCGGATACAAAAAGAAGAGACTGAGGCTGCCGCTGCATCCAAGGATATGCAGACCGTAACCAGCAGAATAGCTGTTAACAGTGAAAGAACTGCTTGGCAAGACTTTAACAGCTCACGGTATAATTGTCGATGCTTTCAACGTAGTCAACTTTGATTTTTCGGCTGGGTTTAACCAGGCTGTGGAAGACAAGCAAACGGCGGAACAAAGAGCGTTAAAAGCAAAACGCGATCTGGAAAGAATAAAAATCGAGGCGGAACAGAAAGTAACCCAGGCCAGGGCTGAAGCGGAAGCCCTCAGGATACAAAAGCAGGAGGTCACTCCGGAGTTGATTAGATTGCGTGAAATTGAGGTGCAGCGCGAAGCAGTAGGAAAATGGAACGGCATACTGCCGAATGTTACCGGTGGGACAATACCTTTTATTCAAATCGATAACGATAACAATACCAATACTAATAAATAAAGCCCTGATTTTCTATCCGGCAGATACGACAGTAAATACAAATTTTTGTATTACCCAATATAAGAAAAGGAATAGGCGGCAGGCGGCTAGAAATAATATAAGTTGTCATAAAGGAGGCTTAAGTTAGATTCTTTACAAAGGAGCAGCAGCGTGAGCAAAAAACACAAACAGGAGAAACAAAAACCTGAGCAACAAAAACCAGATGAGGAAAGGGAATTCCTACAAGCCTTCGTTATTAGTTCCAGGATATATTCGGCGGTAATTATTGTCGCATTGTTAGTTCAAGGATTAACAAAATGGATGTCGGAAGACATATCCAGGTTAGTGATTATCTTAATGGCCATTTTCATTTTTCTCGATTCTTTTAAACTGTACCTGCGGGGGAAAAAAATCAGGCCATTTTTTTACGTTATGTTAATGATCCTGTTTCTGTGCGCGGCATTTATTATCTCAAGGCATCAATAGTGTTTTAGGATATTCCCTTCTAATCCTGCTTGTAAAGTCTGCCATAAACAATATGGCGGTGCGGCTCTTTTCCATTAAGGCTTGTTTTTCCCATATATTTGTGAATATGGCCTTTAATGTACGGGATGGCTTCACCTGTTTGTATATTGAACCTGTGCGCATGACCATTGTTTAGACTTGTCGTCACTGCAATTTCATGAGTGTGACTGTGTTCACTGAGGGAACCAGTCCGGGAAATGCCTTCAATTCTGTGTGAATGACCAGCCTCTTCATCTGTTCTGCCAAGACAATTATGAGAATGTTTTTCGTCCATTTTCCCTTTACTCCTTTACAATAACCTTATCCTTAACCTTATCCTTTAAGATATGAATTTGATTTTTTATTGTTAACAGTTACCATAATTCCAATTAAAAAAGCAGCTAAACAAATTTATTTTTATTCTGCAGGATTTTGTTATATCTTGTAGAAATACTAAAATACTTATTATTCCCCTTGGATTGAAAAGGAGTGATCGGCTTAAAAACTATCAATCCCGAAAAATTTTTAGAGAGGGAAAACAAGAATGAGCGAAAACGGTACGGGAAAATTTCCAATTCAGGTCATCGCAGTAGTTATTTTAGGAATCTGCTTAATAATCTGTACTATGATATTTACCAGCGCATTTGCCAGGGTAAGATCAAGCTCAATAATAACGGTAACCGGTTCAGCCGAAAAACAGCTTAAATCCGACCTTATCGTATGGGACTGTAGTTTTACCAGGAACAGCGCCCAGTTAACCGAAGCATACGCCGCTCTTCATTCGGACCTGGAACAGGTCAACAGTTATCTAAAAAGCAAAGGAATACCTGACAGCGATATCACGATAATGCCGGTCAACGTCAACACATTTTACGCCGTGGACAAATTCGGGCGGGATACAGGCGAAATCAGGGGGTATAGCTTAACCCAAACAATAGAAGTCCGATCAAAACAGGTAGACAGTATAACCAACGTTTCCAGAGAATCCAGCGAACTGATTAACAAAGGAATAAACCTGCAGTCGATGCCTCCGCAGTATTTTTATACCAAGCTCAGCGATATTAAGGTTGATATGCTGGCAGACGCTACTCTCAATGCAAAGAAACGTGCGGAGAAGATAGTTATCAACGGAGGAAGCAAGATTGGCCCGCTGCGTTCAACACAGATGGGAGTATTTCAAATAACCCCTATTTATTCCACCGAAGTATCCGATTACGGAATGAACGATACCTCATCTTTAGAGAAAAAGATTACCGCAGTCGTAAATGTGGAGTTTTATATTAAATAAACCGGTTTAGCTTATAATAGAGAGTCTTATTTATCTGTCCCCCGGTTAAGCGAACTGATCCCAGTTCACTTAACCGGGGGTTTTGTTTAAAAATGTCCGGAACACTGTTATGCACATCCGCCTGGAAAAATTCATAAACTGATTAAAGCAGGTAAGAAAGGATGTGTCTGACTATGCCGGTCTATGTAGTACAGCAGGGGGACACTTTGTTTATTATTGCCCAGCGCTATAATACAACTATAGAAAAATTAATTGAATTAAACAGTGATCTAACTGATCCTGACAAACTGGACGTCGGACAAAAGATACAAATTGGAGAACAATCCGTTGCCGTTGAACACGAGGAGACTATCGCACAGGGAAACGATCCCTCCGTATCCCGTCAGATCGACGGTTTCATGTACACTATCACAACAGACCGCATCAATTATTCCCGTGGTGAGTCTGTACGGCTTAGACTGGTCAAGACAAATATTACCGGCAACCCAATTAGTTTAAATTACAGGACAAGTCAGCGCTTTGATTTTGTTGCATTCCGGGAAGTAGAAGAAATATGGCGCTGGTCGGATGAGCAGGCGTTCAGCCGGGCTGTGACCAGAATTATTATTCAGCCGGGCAGAAATCAAACTTTTGATGCTGTCTGGAACCAACGGAATAGCGCAGGAAGATTGGTCCAGCCGGGAACTTTGATTATTCGGGGATACAACGTCGCAAGGGAATTACAGAACAGTTCTGTTCCGATAACTATTAATATAAGATCGTCTGAAATACCGGCGCCAACTCCGGAATGCCCCAGCGGTAATTTACTAAGAAACCCGGGATTGGAAGAGTGGAGAAAAGAAACTTCCCCAGTCAGCTGGAGCGGCCAGAATATAAACCGCACGCGTTTGTCCAAGTCCGGGAATTTCGCCGCCGAGATGGGATCGGTTAGGACTTCAAGGGCGCTGCTCACACAATCTGTAAACGGTATCCCCCGGCGAATTTATAAACTGAGCTTCTGGGCCCGTGAAAATCAGAAAATACCTTCAGTGGGAAACTTCACCCTGGGCGCCGAAGTTTTCTTCTATGATTCGGCAGGAAGGTTTATATCCCGTGCCGATCCTGTTTTTAATCAAAATACTATTCCGGAGAGATATAATCTCTATGTTCTTACAACAGGCTTGAGCCCTGCCGGAACGGCAAGAGCAGAAGTGCGCTTTCTTTTCACGCCAGGACGGGACAATAATAATACGGTCTCTATTGACGATGTTGACTTCAGGCGCCTTTAAAAGACCCTGCAGTCAGGTTAAAAAGAAGATAAGAAGAGAGTCTAAAACGGCTCTCTTCTTAATTTTTAGATCAAAATCGTGAATTCAGGCTGAAAAGGGTATAATATCTACTCCAGCCTTGATTTTACTCTTGAGAACGTCTGGGACAAGTGATAAAATCATTAATGCAGAAAATAGGATAAATAAGGTAAAGATGAATAACCTTCTAGCAAATAATCATGTCTTTCAGGCTTTTTTAGCAACCTGTTTTGTTTGGGCGATAACCGCCTGCGGAGCCGGCGCCATCTTCTTTGCCAAGAATTTAAGCAAAAAGATTCTTGACGGGTCGTTGGGTTTTGCCGGCGGGATTATGATCGCAGCTTCATATTGGTCTCTGCTTGCGCCTGCTATAGAAATATGCAGGGAAGATCGAATCACCTGGCTTGCTCCGGCAATTGGTTTTTTAGCAGGAGGAGTTTTTCTGTGGATTGTTGATAAAATATTGCCTCATCTTCATATCGGCCTTTCTGAAGAAGCCGAAGGCGTGAAAACATCCCTGCAGCGGGCACAACTGTTTATCCTGGCGATTATTTTACACCATATACCCGAGGGTCTGGCTGTAGGTGTTGCTTTCGGCGCCATTTCCTCCGGTTCGTCATCCGCTACTCTACCTGCCGCAATTGCGCTGGCCATAGGAGTTGGGATCCAAAGCCTGCCGGAAGGCCTTGCGGTGTCGATGCCCCTGCGCAGGGAAGGCATGTCCCGTCTGAAAAGCTTCTGGTACGGACAATTATCAGCGGCCATTGACCCCATTGCCGGTGTGATTGGCGCATTATTCGTTCTTCATATAAAAACCCTGCTGCCATATGCGCTTGCTTTTGCCGCAGGAGCAATGATTTTTGTTGTTGTCGAAGAAGTTATTCCGGAATCCCAGCGCGGCAGCAATACGGATCTGGCCACCATCTTAACTATTCTTGGCTTCACGCTGATGATGGCGCTGGATATTTCGTTCAGTTGAAAACATTACTTTGATACTTTAAAACACAAAAGACGGCAGAGGTAATTGCCTCTGCCGTCTTTTTATATATCCTGTTCTTTAAAGCATCCTTTTAACTCCGTCTACCTTGGACCCGCCGGAGTCTTTTGTAGCGTATGTTTTGCAACAAGTGGACATGCATGTGCCGCCCGCAGGAGTAGGTGAGAGTTGTTTGGTCATTGCGGCGTCTACAGTATCGGGCTGATTGCTGCTGAAACTATCCGAGGTGACGAGAATTTCGTTGGCTTTGCACATGTTTCCTTGATTCCAGTAATGACAATCATTCACAAGACAGTGGATATGCTGATCCATTTTTTCAAGTCCTTTCCCTTGAAGAATTATTTTTATTTATTCTTTACCTTTCGAAGAATTTTATGTAAATCAATAACTAATACTACACCGATGAGTATTAATACTCTTTGACATTATTAAATAGCGAATTCGCCCAATATTTGGAGATTCCTCTTTCGGTGCGAGAGGTAGGCGAGCATGTGGCGTTTCATGTGGTAGTTACCGTTCCCCAAGGTCTTTCGGATCAGCTTCTCATTACCGGATAGGACCGCACTGC
>DOTD01000095.1 GCA_003513005.1 Desulfotomaculum sp. | reverse complement strand
TTTGGAGGGGAAAGTTGGGCTAATATCCCGTGGCAATAATATAACACTATTAAATTTTTATTGCAATAGGAATATACATATTACTCTTTACAATTGGAAATTACATATTACTTACAATATTCATATTATTCCTTCTGAAAGGCATTTCCCTATACTACGCATTAAAAAAGCCTTGCTGGAAGCAATTCCCTAGTTTTGCAGCATAAATAGAGAAATGAATCTTGAACGATTAAGACTCTGGGATATCTTGATGATCTGCAAAATCACTATGACGACCCGATCGCTCATTTCGAAAAAGTGGTAGCTGAGATGAATCAAAAACAGCTGGAATGCAATGCCCCCGCTACCCTCAGTATAGACATGAATGAACGGATTAAACCTGATTTCCCAAGAAAGAATTTCGGATATGCCGCCCTCAGCAAAATCTACCACGAACTCGGCATTCACACTTTTCTCATCAACCGGCAACGCAATCTTGATATTGACTACAGTCTAAATAATATTGTTAAGCTCCTTGTCTTCTCCAGGCTGCTTAACCCTGCCTCGAAGATGAAAACCTACGAGGAAAAGGGCAGTTACTTTGAGAATAATGATTTCTCTCTTGACGATGTGTACAGAAGTCTTTCTCTGATTAATAAATACAAAGACGCACTTCAACTCTGGATTCACCAAAGAATCTGCGAAAGTTACGGCCGGAACACCGAGTTGGTTTATTATGATGTAACCAATTACTATTTCGAGATCGACAAGCCTGACGAGTTAAGAAAAAAAGGCGTCTCCAAGGAACATCGCCCTGACCCAATCGTCCAGATGGGGTTGTTCATGGACACGATGGGACTGCCCATTTCTTACCGGCTGTTCCCCGGCAACGAGCCGGATAAAACTACCTTGATCCCTATACTCACGGAGTTGACCAGGGAGTATAACCTGGGCCGGATCATCGTGGTCGCCGGCAAGGGGCTGAACACAGCAAGAAATGTTTATTTCAATAGCCATGGCCTGGGCAATGGGTATGTGCTCAGCCAAACTGTGAGAGGCGCCCAAAAAGAACTGAAAGACTTCGTTTTTAATGAAAAGGGCTATGTCTGGCGGGGGGAAGGTTACAAGATAAAGTCCAGACTGTATCCCCGGGAGATCACCATAACTGCTAGCAATGGCAAACCGAAAAAAGTCCAGATCGATGAGAAACAGGTGGTGTTTTACAGCCGGGACTATGACAAACGGGCCAAAACCGAACGGGAGCCTGCTATCATGAAAGCCCTGGATTTGGTTAGAGATCCCGCCAAATACAATAAGGCGACGTCTTATGGCGCCGCTAAATATGTGAAAAACCTCGTTTTTGACAAAAAAACCGGCGAGATCCTTACCTCGAAACAAAAACCGGTATTTGACGCGGCGAAACTCAAGGAAGAGGAAAAGTTTGACGGTTATTACGCCATTGTAACCAGCAAGTGGAAAAAGTCTGACGATGAGATTATCGAGATCTACCGGGGGCTATGGCGGATTGAGGAGTCTTTCAAGGTTACTAAAAGCGAATTTGTTTGACTATGCTGATGAGGTGACGGACTCTATTGGCGCCGCTGTGGGAGTTGATTTCAGCAAAAAGTTAATGCGGTTAAAAGATATTAAAAATATTTTAGGTGATGTGAAAAAAGGCTGATTCCCACAATGAGAATATGACAAAATTAAAACAGCGCCAACCGTTGCGTTTCAAAGGGTTACGCTGTTTTTTCTTTTGTTCTTTCTACAAAAGTCAGGTTATAATAATATAATATTGTTATATATTTATTACAATAGGAATTTACATATTTCTCCCATTTACCTTAATATTTCATCGACAGGGCTTTTTCCTTATATTGTACATTAAAAAAAGCCTTGCCGGAAGCAATTCTGATGTCACAGGCAAACGCCAGTTCCATACCGCCGCCAAGCAATCAGTCTTGAAGGAGAAGACAAACTGCTAGAGCTATTCAAGAACCCCTTCATTTTGCAACTCCGTAACGGCTGCTTCATCTAACTGTAATATATTTTCCAATACTTCAAATGTATTTTGTCCCAATAAAGGTGCGTGCTTTCGGATTCCTGGCGGTGTTTTTGACATACGTATGGGCGAACCTGTATATAAAGTAATTCCTACTTCGGGGTGATCTAGATATACAAAAAAGCCTCTAGACTGAAGTTGAATATCTATTATAACTTCCTTTGCATTATATACCAGGCCGCTGCGCACCCCCATTTTTTGCAGATCAAACATGAGTTCTTCTCCATCCTGTTCGGAAGACCACTTTTCTAGTTGGGCGTCCAATTCATCCCGGTTGGCCAGCCTTCCCTCGTCTGTAGCAAATTTTTGATCTTCGGCCCACCGGGGATTTCCCATGCACTCCTTTAACGATACCCATTCCTGGTTGTTAAATACAGCAATGGCAATCCATTTTCTGTCACCTTTTACTTTATATACCCCATGCGGCGCAAAGCAGGGGTGCCGGCAGCCCATCCGGGATTGAATACGCCCGTTTGCCGCGTAATCCATTATTGCTACCGCCGAGGTTACGGCAATTCCCGCCTGCATTTGGGGTATTTCTATATACTGTCCTTCTCCTGTTTTCCGGCGATGCCTTAAAGCTGCGACAATGGCAAAAGCAAGATGAGTAGGCACGGGAATATGGTCGGTATAATTGGTTCCCGTGCCAATGGGAAAGCCATCGGTATTTCCCGACAGGTAGTTAAAGCCGGTAACTGAATTTATTAAAGCGCCAAAAGCCTTGTATTTTATATACGGCCCTACATTCCCCCAAGGGGGCATATCTACGTAAATAATATCCGGCTTTACTTTTTTCAAATCCTCGTATCCCAGTCCCCACTTTTCCATTTGCCCTGCGGAAAAGCTATTGATTACAATATCGCTTTTTTCTATTAAAGGAACAACTACCTCCCGTGCTCTGGAATGATTCATATTAACAGAGAGGCTTTTCTTGTTTGGATTCCTGCTGCTAAAATACCCGCTGCGCTCAATTCCCTTTTCCTTGTCTTTGAATGGCGGCGCTACACGCAAGATCTCCGGTCTTTTGTGGGTTTCTATTTTAATTACCTCTGCGCCACACTCGGCCAGAAAGCGGGTTGTCAGCGGACCTGCTCCAACCCAGGAAAAGTCCGTCACCCTAATTCCTGTCAGGGCATGCTTAAACATATATTACCCCCCTTTCATTCAGGGTTTCTATCTGTTCTTTTGAATATCCTATTTCTTCCAGTATCTCCCTGGTATACTGTCCGAATGCCGGCGCCGGTTTTATCTGCCAGGGGATTTTTTCCATGAGGTAAGGCTCTCCGGGATAACAAACCTCTCCCCCCAATACTTCATGAAATAATGTCTTAAAAAACTGCCGGTAGTTCAAATGAGGATCTTCATATACATCTTTAGAATCAAATATAGGAGCTAAGGGAACGCCCCTTCGTTGGCCTTCCTCAAACAAGAACTTTTTATCATGTTTCATAGTAAAAGACTCAAAAATTTCCCTGAATACTCGCTTCGACTCCGCTTCTCGTCTAAACCTCGTTGATTCCCATTCTTTTTGGCTTATTATTTCTGAGCCCTTAACTCCTTCCTCTCTTAGCCATTTAGGAAGAGGCTCCCATAAGTACACATTGTCTCCCATCTGAACTATATAAATATAACCATCTTTACAGGGGTAAACACCATACCCTGCTTCCGTTGTAGAAGAGCTTCTGCGAATCGTCTTTTCCAGATCCCAGTATTGCAGAGCGTTCTCCAATCCTGTAGCCGCGCATGCCTGCATAGAAACGTCTACGAATTGTCCTTCTCCGGTTCGTTCAGCTTCGTATAAAGCGATTATGGTTCCCACCGCTCCATACATCGAACCTGCCATGTAAGCCTGTTCACCATACGCCCACGCAGGTTTTTCATCATCTTCACCCGCTATGTATAAAAACCCGCCCAGGGCCATTATTGTCAGATCAGAAGCCTTCCATAGGCAATAAGGTCCTTCCTGCCCAAAGGGAGTTATCGCGGCATGAACCAGTCTGGGGTTTTCCCTTCTCAAGTAAGCGTATGATAATCCCAATTCATCCAAATATCCGGGAGAGAAGCTTTCAATTAGAATATCTGCTGTCTTTATTAGCTTTAAAAATACTTCCTTCCCCTCTTGCTTTGTTATATCCAGGACTATTCCCCTCTTACTGGTATTATGGTAAAGAAACTTTAAACTGTTTTCCCTCCCCTGTTTATCTTTATAAAATGGCCCGCTATACCGGAGTGGATCTCCTTCCGGGGACTCAATATGGATAACATCCGCTCCTAGATCAGCATATAATTTTCCTGCATAACTACCCATTTCACTTCCAAAATCGAGCACCCTGATATCTGATAATGAACTCATGATTTATCTTTCACCTCCCAAAAACTTTACTTTATTAATTCACAGAAAGAAGAGAAAATAATCTCTTCTTTCTGTGAATTGTTTTTTAAGAATTACTATATAGCTGCATAAATGCTTTTCCCTCCGCAAACGTAAAGGACCTGCCCCGTAATATACGACGCTTCATCACTTGCGAAGAAGATTACCGTTCTGGCAATATCATACACATCACCAATCGTTCCAGTAGGCTGTATTTTCAAAAGGTTCTCTCGAATTTTCTCAGGCACAGACATCCATAGCGGAGTATTAATCAGACCCGGCGGTATACAGTTAACTGTAATTCCACGTTTCGCAAGTTCCAATGCCAGGGTGCGGGTGAAACTAACCATCCCACCCTTAGAAGCTGCATAATTTGCCTGCGTAGGCCACCCCAGCCAGGCGCGCGATGCAATATTAATTATCCGGCCATAATTTTGCTCTCTCATATACGTTACCGCTTGTTGCGTACAGAGAAACACTGCCTTTAAATTAACATCTAGAACTACATCCCAATCTTCTTCTGTTAACTTCAGAAGTCCTTTATCCCTGGCTATACCAGCATTATTAACAAGAATATCTATCCTTCCATAAGAATCTACTATTTTTTTGAACATATTCTCTACTTCTGCTTTGTTTGTTATATCTGATTTAATCCCCATAGCTTCTCCGCCAGCAACATTTATTTCTCCAACCACCTCGTCTATTCTATCTTGAACAACATCATTTATAACTACCTTTGCGCCTCGTTCGGCCATTGCTTTCGCAGTACCCTTACCGATCCCGCTTCCCGAACCGGTAATCAAAGCCACTCTACCTTTTATATTCATTTTTTAATCCTCCTCGTTTAACATGATAATGAACTTAAAACGCTCCTGCCGCCGCAAGCGTACAGGGTCTGCCCTGTTATATAACCTGCTTCGTCATCAGCAAAATATAATACAGCAAATGCGACATCTTCTGGCTTACCAATTATACCCATCGGTTGCGCTTTGATCAAACTCTCTTGTTGTTCTTTAGGCAATCCATCAAAATATGGTGTTTTAATTAAACCAGCCGCTACACAATTTACCCTGATTCCATCCTTTCCCAGTTCCAAAGCTAATGAACGAGACAAGCTAACTATGCCGCCTTTAGAAGCAGAGTAACTTGTCTCTTCGGGCCATCCCAGCATTTCACGTGACGAAACATTGATTATCCGACCATACTTCTGTTCCTTCATATGTTTTGATGCTGCCTGGCAACAAAGAAATGTTCCTTTTAAATTAAAATCTATGACTTTATCCCAGTCTTCCTCTATCAGTTCTATAATATTGCTATTTTTAACCATATCGGCGCAGTTTACTAAAATATCTATACGTCCAAAACTTTCGATTATCTTTTTAAACATTTCCTGCACTTGATCTTTTTTTGATACATCTGCGGTTATACCAATTGCTTGGCCGCCATCATTTTGAATTTCTTTTACCACCTTATCTACTTTCTCTTTATTAACATCACTTACAACCACCTTAGCTCCATTTTGAGCCAGGCTTTTTGCAACTGCTTCACCAATTCCAGATCCTGCTTCAGTAACTAATGAAACTCTATCTTTCACTGCCATCTTTTTATCCCCCTTCTTTAATGACTTTTATTTCAATATTTAAACTGATAAAAACAAAGACTAACTAGTTAATATATGAATAGTACAGATTGCGTTCTCTGTACCATACACTCCGCCGCCGGTTACATGCGTTAACGCAACCTTACAATCCGGTACCTGACGTTCTCCGGCATCTCCGCGCACTTGCCAGGTTGCCTCTACAATTTGAGCGGCTCCTGAAGCGCCTGTTGGATGACCGCAAGACAACAGTCCGCCGCGCGGGCTAAAAACAACTTTTCCGCCATAATCCGCATCGCCTCTTCTGAGAAATTCTGCTGATTCTCCGTGCTTACAGAAGCCAAGCGCTTCATAGTATAAAAGCTCACCAACTACAAAAGCATCGTGACATTCTACCATATCGACGTCTTCAGAACCCAAACCAGCCATATCGTATGCTTTTTTAGCACACCTGTATGTAATGTCCATATATGTCATATCTCTAAAGGAATTATTGAAAATACCTGTTGTGATTGTTGACGCTGCCAGGCGGACAAGCTTTTTTCCTAGCTTTTCCGCTTTTTCTTTAGTAGCAAAAATAACCGCTGCCCCGCCGTCAGAATTCGGGCAGCACATTAAAAGAGTAAATGGTTCAGCAATAACTCTGGCGTTTAAAACCTCTTCGATGGTAAGTGGAGTCCGGAAATCTGAGTATGGATTTACTGTGGCATGCTTACGGTTTTTTACAGCTATCGTTGCCAAATCTTCTTTAGTCGCACCGTGATCATGCATATAACGTTTTGCCCTCATTGCATAAAGACCTGGCATTGTCATACCATGTATTGCTTCAGGATCATTTAAATCAGGTGAAAATGCTGTGCCGCCGGATCTGTATGAGGAGAGACACTCAACACCAATTGCCATCGTTACGTCATTAAGTCCTGAAGCCACTCTTTCCCATGCCAGATGAGCAGCTACGGCACTGCTTGAGCAAGCGCCTTCCGTGTTCTTGATTGGAATTCCTTGACAACCAAGCGTAATTCCAATCCTCTGCCCAAGACATATAGTCTTAGAAAGGCCGATCATGTTACCAACAACTATTTCCTCGATTTCCTTTAGCTCAATATCAGCATCTTTCAATGCATCTCTGGCTGCTTGTCTGCCTAATTCATCAATTGGCACCGGCGCTTTTCGATATAATTTTGTCATTCCTACACCGATAACATATACATCCCTTAAGTTCATTTAACTTTCCTCCTTTATTCAACAGGCTTAAATTTATAACTAATCATTGATTTCCCATCAGCATCCTTTCTGATTTCCCCTACCGTTAACTCTACATCCATGCCTATTTTCATTTGCTCCGGTTCTGCCACAATTTGGGCAAGAACACGCAAATCTTCAGGAAGATCAATATACCCAACCGTCGACGGGGCTTTTAATCCCGGCTGAGGAGTATATTGAATTGTATAACTATAAACTTTCCCTTTTCCACTAAGAGGTTGTTTGGCAAAATCTTCAGCGAAGCAATTGAGACAAATATTTACCTTTGGAAAATATAAAAGTCCGCATTTTTCACACCTATAGGCAACTAAATAAGGCTTTTCCCCTCCTTCTGGTATTACTAGAAAATCTGGATGATAAATAACTTGTTCTTCCATATACTTTTTAATTCCTCCTATCATACTTGGTTTCCTTGATGTAGTTTTTACAGTTTCCACGCTTTTCATAAATTTTCACCGTATCTGCAAGTTCCCATTACACTACCCATTCTGAAAACGATGTTGCCACCTCATCCCTCAGATTTGCAATGATTTCTTTTATCATTTGCCAGCGCTGTTGGATGTTTATTTGACACCTCCTTTCTGATTTCCTTTAACGTTAACCACTCTGCTGTCTTTCACTGTATTTCCATGGAAGTGTCTTTTTAAATCCTCTTATATTCCTTTAAAGGCCGGTTTGCGCTTTTCCAAAAACGCGGCAGTTCCTTCTTTAAAGTCCTCAGTACCGGATAGCATGCCTAGCCCTTGGGCCTCATAATGAAGCAAAGAATCTACTTCCTTCGTTGCCAGGGCTGTAATGGTCTTGATTGTTTTAATAACCAAAGGCGGTTTTTGGGCTAGCTCTTTAGCCCAAGAATAGGCTTCCGCAATAACTTGACCAGAGGGTACCGCTTTATTAACCAAGCCAATCTCTTCGGCAATCTTTCCACTTATCGGTTTTCCAAAACAGAGCATTTCTTTTGCCTTTAACGGGCTTATAAGATGCGGCAGCTTAACCGTACCGCCCCCTGACGGGATGGCGCCAATATTTACCTCTGACAGGCCTATCTTGGCATCCTCGGCTGCAATACGAAAGTCACAAGCCAGCATTAGTTCACACCCACCACCCAAAGCATATCCTCTGACAGCGGCAATCACCGGTTTGCCCAGCTTTTCCAGCCGGCCAAAACACTCCTGGAACTTCCTGCTGAACGCATACCCGTTAAAGGTAGAATTAATTTTGTTAACTTCAGTAATATCGGCCCCTGCACTAAAAAACTTTTCGCCACCGGAGACAACCAAACACCTAACTTCCTGGGATTGTTCCGCTTCGTTAACAGCCTGATGGAACTCATCCAGTAAAACCTGGTTAAAGGCATTCATCCGTGACGGCCTATTTAAGGTTAGTGTAAATACACCTTCATCCAATCCCGTTACAAGCGCCTCATAATTCACTTTCACTTTATACCCTCCATCCCTTTAATTCTATGATCATCCGCTGTTCCCAATTACACACTTTCCCCTGAACTCAGGACCAACAAACCATATCGGTTATAACCTATAAAGTATTATGTTTAATACTCGTAAAAGCCTCTTCCAGTCTTTTTGCCTAAATGGCCCGCCCGCACCATCTGCCTCAGAAGCGGAGCAGCTTTAAACTTTGGACCAAATTCGGTTTCCAGAATATCTAAAATATAAACAATGGTATCAATACCCACCAAATCCATCAGGGCACAGGGTCCCTGGGGCATATTCGTGCAGTAGACCATGGCGTCATCTACATCTTTAGGGGTATTGCCGTCCATAACTGTGTAAGCCGCTTCATTTAAATAAGCATTTAGGATCCGACTTGTAATAAAACCGGCATAATCTTCGGCTACAACCGGGAACTTATTGATGCTCCTGACAAATTCGATAGCAGAGTCAATGGTTTCCTGAGATGTAACTCTACCCCTGATCAATTCAACGCCCTTCATAACCGGAACAGGATTCATGAAATGCATACCAACTACTTGTTCGGGGCGCTTTGTTACTGCCGCAATGGCGGTAATCGGGAGAGAGGACGTGTTAGACGCCAAAATAGCATGGCTGGGAGCTAATTTGTCTAATTGCTTAAAGATTTCCGCCTTTAGATCGGGTTTTTCGGGCACTGCCTCAATGACTAAATCAGCATCTGAGACAACATCTAGAGATGTGGCAGAATTAATCCGGCTCAGAGTATTCTCTTTTTCCTCTATGCTAATCTTATTTTTCTCAACAAGTTTAGACAAGCTCTTTTCTATTTTCTGCTGTGCCTGAGACAGCAAGGAATCATTAATATCCTCCATCGTAACTTGATAGCCGCTCTGGGCAACAACTTGTATTATACCGTTACCCATGGTACCCGTTCCCAAAACAACAACCTTGCTTATTTTCATAAAATGATACCCTCCTGATATTTTATACTTATCGCGTTAGGACAGATCAGGTGTTTTTTCGATCACCACGGACATCCCCATACCTCCGCCGGAACACAGCGCTGCCAGGCCTTTACTCAAATCACGTTTATACATTTCATGAATTAAGGATACTACAATGCGGATCCCCGAACACCCGACAGGATGCCCTAAAGCAATACCACTACCGTTAACGTTAGTGTTCTTACGATCCAGCCCTAATTCTTTTTCAACGGCTAAATACTGAGCCGCAAACGCCTCATTGATTTCAATCAAGTCAATATCTGCAATAGTCAGTCCCGTTTTTTTCAATGCCATACGGGTTGATGGTACGGGCCCAATTCCCATATAGTCGGGATCTACTCCGGCTACCGCGTACGATACCACCCTGGCAAGGGGTTTTATTCCTAATCTGTCTGCCGCACGCTTAGACATTATCAGCACCCCGGCGGAACCGTCGTTTATTCCGGAAGAATTGCCGGCGGTAACTGTGCCACCTTTTACAAAAACCGGCGGCATTTTGGCCAGTTTCTCCAATGTCATATTGTCTTTCGGGTGTTCATCTTTATTTATATATACCGGATCACCTCTGCGCTGCGGTATGCCGACAGGTATAATTTCATCATTGAACCGGCCTTCCTTTATTGCCGCCACAGCCCGTTGCTGGCTTTGCAACGCTATTTCATCCTGTTCCTCACGGCTTATGTTGTACTTTTTAGCAAGATTCTCGGCCGTAACACCCATCCCAACGCCGGTACCCAATTGCGTAAGGCCGTCCCACATAGCGTCACGCACTTCAATGTGCCCCATTCTCGATCCCCACCTTAATTCATCAATAGTGTAGGGGACGGTACTCATGCTCTCGGTTCCCCCGGCCAATATAACTTCCGCGTCTCCACACTTAATTGCCTGAGTTCCCATGACTAAACTTGACATCCCCGCAGTACAGGTCCGGTGAACAGTTATCCCCGGCACTTCGACAGGTATGCCAGCTTGCAATGCCGCCACTCGAGCCAAGTTTGTCTCGTCTTTAGTGCGCTGATAACAATTACCCCAGATAATATCGTCTATTATTGCCGGATCAATTCCAGATCGCCTAATTAATTCCTGCATTACCGGAACAGTCAGAGCGGGCGCTCTTAGATCCTTAAACACCCCTCCATAACTCCCTATCGCAGTACGCACCGCCGCTACAATCACTACATCGTCCAATTTTTCCTGCCCCCTCATTGTACCTTTTTCAACTCCGGCAACTAACTTATCTTTCAACTAATACTAACGCTTCACCTTCTATAACGACCGTACCCATTTGGTTACAACATATAGTTTTTAACTTAAGTCTACTCTTTTCCACAAGCTTTTCGATAACTTCGACTTCCGCAGATATAGTATCTCCCAAAAAAACCGGCGTTTTAAAGTTAAGAGTTTGAGCCAAATATATTGTGCCGGTACCTGGTAGTTGTGTGCCTGCAACATTAGACAGCAGACTTGCGACCAACATTCCATGCACGATGCGCTGTTTAAAACGCGTATTCTTCGCGAAACTATCATCAACATGCACAGGATTATAATCTCCGCTTATCTCTGCAAAACGGCACACATCTTGCTCTGTAAAGGTTTTAGTAGTCGAAGCTTTATCGCCAACCCTTATCTCGTCAAAATTCTTGCTTTTTTCTTTTTTCATAATTCCGGACCCCACTCATAAGAGAAGTTCCACATAATATCATTACCTTTGTATCTGCTATTTATCTGGGTCGTACACCTCTATTTGTACTCCATGAGATGATTTTGGATGGATAAAATTAGCAGTTCCGAATGTACCTTTCATTGGTTGATCCATGACAAATTCTGCCCCGGCTTCCCGCAATCTAGCCATGTCTTCCTCCACATTGTCGGACCTAAGAGAAATCAAAAACAACCCTTCTCCTTTGGTACTGACAAATTTCGCAATTGATGAGTTCTCTGACTCTGATGCGATAATATTAAAGACAAAACCATTGAGTTCAAAGACAGCTCCCTTTAGTCCAGGAACAGCAAAGTCACCTGACGCCAACATTTTCGTCGGCTTGGATCCCAACAACCCTTCGTATTTTTTGACCGCCTCTTCAAGATCTTTGACTGCAATATTGACCCCGTAAACACCCTTAATCACAAATAGCACCTCCTAAATTAATTATAATTAGATACTAATGCCTAAATTAAAACTGATCGGTTATGAAAGTCCTTGTCTTTCAGCCATTCCTACACGTCAACCTTCCCGCTCTAAAAGAAAAGATCCAATCACAGGAGAATAATATTCCGATACCTCCTTCCCTCTAACGCAGGAAATGCGTCTTAGCCTGCTTAATCTTTCAGGATTTTCAATGATCCAACGAATTGATCTATAACTCTAACAGGATTATCTTTATTTACGTAATCGTCGATTGCTTCTGGGAAACAAGTGATTTGCCTGCGGTCTTCGCCTTTTATGTTAGGCCATTATTCCACCTCGCGAACACTTTAAGATTTACGCTTTTTGCATCTGAAATTCCTGCGTCTCGGTAAAAATGATGCTATACTGTCCGCCGCCAACACTACTTGGCAAAATTATTTAAGCAAGTAACCTGCTATAATCTGTCGCTGGATCTGATTGGTACCTTCATAAATCTGAGTAATCTTAGCATCCCGCATCAGCTTTTCCATCGGGTATTCTTTCATATAGCCATAGCCACCAAATATCTGCAAGGCGTCTACTGTCACCTTCATCGCTGTATCGCTGGCGACGCACTTCGCTGTTGCGCTTAACATACCGTCAACCTGGCCTGCGTCGACTTTCGCAGCCGCCTGCCAGACCAGTGACCGTGAAGCCAGCACAGACATGGCCATATCCGCCAGCATGAACTGTATCGCCTGCTGCTCAGCAATCGTTTTCCCGAACTGCACCCGCTGCTTGGCGTATCTTACTGCTTCATCAACCGCCCTCTGGGCAACGCCAACAGCGGCCGCGGCAATCGTCGTCCGCGTGATGTCGAGAGTGCGCATCGCGATCTTGAACCCTTCTCCTTCGTTCCCCAAGCGGTTTGCGACGGGCACGCGGACATCTTCAAGCAATACTTCAGCGATATGCGACGCCCGGTCTCCCATCTTATCTTCTTTTTTACCCATCGATAACCCGGTGGTTCCGGCCGGTATAATGAAGGCCGTCAATCCCTTGATGCCTTTGCTTCTGTCTATGCTGGCAAAAACTGTGTGAAGATCCGCTATGCCGCCATGGGTAATGAAACATTTTACGCCATTGATGATATACTCGTCACCAACCTTTTGGGCGCGGGTTGATACCGCGCTGGCGTCCGACCCCGCGTTTGGTTCTGTCAGGGCAAATGCGGCCAGCTTCGCACTTTTTGTAAAACCCGTTAGATACTTCTCTTTTTGTTCTTCGGTACCGCTTAGCAGAAGAGGAGTGAGCGCAAGGCCAGTCCCTCCAAATGCGCCAAAGACTCCCAGGCATCCATATGCAATTTCTTCGTAGATTAGCACCTCTGTCAAACAGTCCACGCCTTGTCCACCATACTTTTCCGGCACATTTAGGTTCCATAAACCGATATCAAACGCTTTTTGAATGATTGGCCACGGCATTTCGGCTTTTTTATCATATTCGGAGGCAACAGGAATAATTTCTTTCTTTGCAAAATCTCTCGCCAGTCTCTGGATTTCTTTCTGTTCAGAGGTAAGTTCAAACATAGCAGTCACTCTCCATGTTATTTAATCGACTCTCACAATAATAGCGTCACCCTGGGCCAAACCACCGCAAATCGCGGCTGCGCCATACCCGCCTCCTCGCCTTCTCAGCTCATTGATCATAGTCATCACAACTCTGCCGCCGCTGGCGGTATTTGGGTGTCCGATGGCAATAGCTCCTCCGTTGACATTGAGACGTTTTCTAATATCCTTAAGTTTTTTCGAGTCACCGTCAGCCAGTATTTTACTGCTGACTAGGGTTACTGCCGCAAAAGCCTCATTGATTTCAAGTAATTTAAGATCATCTACCTTCATCGCGGCCCTCTGCAAGACATTCCTTATGGCTTTAGCCGGGGCTTCCACCAAAAGTTGAGGTTCCAACGCTACGCTGGCGGATGCAATTACTGTGGCAAGAATGGGTAATCCTAAAGCCAGGGCTTTTTTCTTGCTCATTAACAGGACTGCCGTCGCGCCATCATTTAAGCCAGGTGAATTACCAGCTGTGCAGGTCGGACTTCCGTAAATTGGCGCAAGCTTTGCCAGCTTGTCTACGGAAATGTCTGGCCGGTACTGCTCATCAATTTCCAAAGCGACAGGCTCACCCTTCTTCTGGGGAATGGTTAAGAGCAGCATTTCTTCTTTTAGTTTCCCTGCGGCGTGAGCCTCACCATAACGGCTGTGGCTGAGCGCTGCCCATTCATCCTGTTCCTCACGGCCGATTCCATGCTTCAAAGCTATATTTCCGGCATCTACAGCTACAGGCGCAAAGTCTTTATAGCCTAACTCAAACAGCGGATCCTCCATAGCGACAGCCCCAATCCGATGTCCGGCAAACCTCAGGTTCCGAACAATAAGCGGCATCTGACTAAATGTTGTGACACCTCCGGCAATGACTACATCTGCTTCCCCCGCCATAATGGTCAAGGCGCCCAACCGTATAGCAGACATTGCCGAGACACAGGCCTTATCAAGCGAGCATGACGGCGTTTCCGGGGACAGCCCCGCCTTTATGAGCGTTTGCCGGGCAATTACTGGGGTATATACGTCTTTAAAGGATGCTGTATCGCCAACGCCCCAGAAAATGTCATCAACTAAACCGTCATAATCACACCGTGCCATAACCTCGCGCATGACAATTGCTCCCAGATCAACCGGGGTATATTCTTTCAGGCTGCCACCAAACCTGCCAAAAGGGGTCCTTATTGCACTAACAATAACAATCTCATTCATTTTCAATCCCCCAAATCTAATTTCAATGAATGCTCCAACCTCCGTCAACAATCAAAACCTGACCGTGCATATAATCGGAAGCATCCGAAGCCAGATACGCTACGGCTCCTTTTATATCCTCGTCGTTGCCAAAACGACCGGCTGGAATGTATTCAAGAAATTCATTACGGTGCATTTCGAGTATTTTTTCGGCCATGTGCGTTGGAAACCAACCTGGAGCAAGGACATTTATGTTAACTCCAAATGGCGCCCACTTAGCCGCTAAATCCCTGGTCATATTGATAACTGCCCCTTTGCTCGCGTTGTAGGCTGCGGCATCCATTATATTGGTCTTGCACCCTACCAAACCCATTACAGACGCGATGTTAATGATTTTCCCCTTGCCCTGCTGTTTCATGATTCTAAAAGCTTCTTTCGCTGCCATAAAGGTCCCGGTTAAGTTTACATCAATTACCTGCCGCCATTTATCCATAGGATAATCGGCGGCGGGTGCTCCCCAAGTGATTCCCGCATTATTAACAAGGATATCCAATCGGTCAAAAGTTTCCACAGTCCGATTGACCATATTAACAATGTCTTCCTCCTTGGCCACATCGCATCTAACAGCTAACGCCTTAATCCCAAATAACTGACTTATTTCGGCCGCGACCTTTTCACAACGCTCCCTCCTGCGGGCCGCCAGAACTAAATTGGCGCCGAGTTCGGCTAAGGCACAGGCCATTTGTTTGCCCAGTCCGGTGTACCCGCCGGTTACCACTGCCGTTTTACCGGAAAGATTTAATAAGTCCTTCAAATACACAATAATTCATCACCTTACTTTCCAGAGAACAAATTTTCTTGTATAACTAACTTAAATACGTTGCTTTGACAAACCTCTCTTCCGCTACTTAATAGCCCTTATATATCGGAGCTCTCTTTTCTAAGAATGCCTTCATCCCCTCCCTTTGATCCTGGCTAGAAAAGCAATGCGCAAAGCAGTTTATCTCAAATTCCAGCCCGTCGTCGGTATCTGAGCCTATAGCCCGATGAATGCAACGTTTAGCCATGGATAAAGCAACAGGAGCCTTTTGCGATAATTTTTTTGCTAATTGTACTGTCTCAGACATAAGTTGTTCCGCTCCTACTACTTGATTCACTAAACCTATCTGCAACGCTTGTTCGGCTGAAATAATTTCACCAAGCATGATCATCTCTTTGGCTTTGCTCATTCCTATCAGCCTGGTCAAACGTTGCGTGCCACCATTTCCCGGGATAATTCCCAAATTAATTTCCGGCTGTCCAAATTTAGCGGTAATTGAGGCTACGCGAAAGTCACAAGCCAGTGCTAATTCACAACCTCCTCCCAGCGCAAGTCCGTTAATGGCGGCAATAACCGGCTTAGATATTTTCTCAATACGTGATACAGCTTCCTTGCCTGCTGCTGCAAAACGCATTGCCTCAATAGAACTCATTTTACTCATAGCCGCAATATCCGCTCCAGCAATAAAAGCTTTATTACCTGCTCCAGTGATAATCAAAGCCTTTACTGCAGAATCAGAAGAAAGCATTATCAAACTTTCTTTTAATTCATGATAGACAGCGGGAGTTATAGCGTTGAGTAATTCGGGACGATTAATCGTTATGGTTGCTATCCCATCATCTACGTTTAAAAGGAGATACTCAAAATCCATGCAACATAACCCACCTTTACAAATTAAATTTTGTCTTATCCCAACCAAAATCATATTAGAGCAAATTTCATGCCAAGTTAAAATATTGAGCCCAATTCTACAACTCTTTGGTAGAGATGAATTTTCAAATCTATACTTGATTCCGCTGCATGAACGTTAATAAAAATACCTATCTAAATCTTGACAACTTCACAACCATTTTTAAGAATATGTTTCTACATAGTTACTTATTTCCTTTATTAACATTTCGTTATAATAATACATTTTTCTATATTTTTTATTTTTTGATATTTCCGGTTCTTAATATTTCTTCATCTTTATAAACATTAGCCTACTTAACCTTTTAGGATTTTCAGCCTGCTCCTCCGGAGTGAACTTCAGCCGTCCATATTTTAAAGGCCCTTCCAGCCACGACGACTTCTCTCTGAAAAACTGGGTCCAGCTATACTTTTCTCCTTCATAGGATTTAGATTAAATTTAAGTATAGCACACTAAAGATAACGGTGCAAGATGTTGGGAAAATATTTTAAGTAGAGTAGGCCCTGGCGTGTTACTATTCACAGTCCTATTTAATTTCCATTCATGAAATAGAATGTTCTTTATCAAATAAATAACATCACCTATTCAATAGAGAAAAGGATAAAAGCGCGGCAAACGCAACATCAAAAGAAATAAATGCCGCGCTTTTTTTGATTAAAATTTTTAAAAAAACAGAACTCCAACCATCCGATGTCGAATATTGCATTATGAAAATCGCGGTGGAAGGAAATTCGTATGGAATATCGGACAAGGCCTGAAATAACAGAAGATAAGGTTGAACAGATCAGGGGCATC
>DOTD01000094.1 GCA_003513005.1 Desulfotomaculum sp. | reverse complement strand
TAATATAAAGGATAATACCCACAATTCTGGCGTAAAACCGTAATGGTAGGCGAAATAATGGACATTTAGATGGTTGATTATTCCAGTCAGTTTTTCATGAATGGGCAAATGAAAAGAAAAACGCCCATTTTCGCAGTGGAATCATATATGTCTAGATACTTCCGTCCTGATAAAAACCTTAATTGAAGAAAAAGATACGGAAGCAGCTTTAGCCCTGCTGGAGAGTGTGTTACTTAAGCAGCAAATAATTGCACTTCCCCCATTTGCATGGGCCGAGGCCGGAAGCGTACTTAGAAAAATCTGCGGCAGAAATAACCTAACAGCACAGGAAGCAGACGACCTATGGTTTGAATTCAGGCAATACCCCGGGATAATATACCTCTCTGACGAAATTATAGCTGATAAAGCCTGGAAAATTAGCTGCAGCCTCAATATGCCGACACTCTATGATTCATCATTTCTGGCCGTTGCCGAAGTTATAACGGAGATAACGGGTGAAATCTGTGAATATTGGACAGCAGACAAAAAACTATATGATTCTGTAGAACTTGAGAGTAAAAAGTTCTCTGGCAAAGACGTACGTTACCTAGCCGTTGTTATTCCTGATGTAGTGGTCAATAAATATGTAAGTAATGTGGAACTAAAGTATTGACGTGCCAACCTTAAGGGTGTATCCTTAACTTAAAAAGTGGAGGCGCACCATGGACGACTTTGATCGTTTCCTTGATTATCAGCAGAGTATAGCCGAGTTGACACTAGAGGAAATCAAGAGAATCCGAAACAGACCAGCCAAGACACCACGCACGTATAAGCTAAGGATCGTCGAAACCATACTTAAGAAAGCAGGTAAACCGCTTCATATCTCGGACATCATCAAGATTGCCGAGAGAGATTATGACGTAACGCTGGACCGGGACTCTGTAGCGTCGTACCTTGCTAAGAAGATTAGTCAGGGTAAACAGTTTACAAGAACCGCTCCCAACACCTTCGCTCTTTCTTAAAGGCAGGTGGTGGGATCATGATTAGTGAGATCAGCGATATCCTCGCCCGGTTTGAACGCTGTTTTACGAGGAAGGCCGCATTCTCCTGGTTTGTGGTGATCATCTTCGGCCTACTGGTCAGGCTTGATCAGCACGGTATCACCTCCCTGATCCGCTGGCTGGGCCTGGAACCGAGACTCTATCTTTCTTGCTTGAACTTCTTCAGGACCTCATCCTGGACACTAGCGGATTTACAGCTTTGCTGGTCGAAGATCGTGAAAGAGCAATTTCCCATGATTACCATAGGCGACTACCTCGTCGTCATAGGCGACGGCATCAAGGTGTCCAAAGAGGCCAAAAAGATGCGGGCGTAAAAAATCTACATCAGGATTCGGCCAACTCCGGTAAGGCCGAATACATCTTCGGCCATCACCATGGAGTACTGGGCATCCTGGCTGGTTCGGCGAAAAAACAGTTTTGCGTGCCAATGGCCGCCGAGATCCACGAGGGCATGCAAAAGATCAAAGAGTTCCAGAGCATTGATGATCCCGAATCATCCGGTGAAACAGTGAAGGTCAGTATCATCACTTCCATGGCGAACATGGCCTGCAATCTGGTCAGGAATCTCGACAAGAAGTGCATCCTGGTTTTGGACGCCTACTTTGCGGCAAAGCCAGCCTTTCTGACGATTAAGGACCTTGTGGACTCCGATGGCAAGAGGCTGCTGCATCTGGTCACCAGGGCCAAGGGCAACGCGGTTGCCTTCGAAGAACCTGAACAAAAACCCAAACGCCGCGGGCAGCCCCCTCTCTATGGTAAGAAAGTGATTCTGGCAGAAGTATTCCGCTCAAGACGCAGCGAGTTCCAGCAAGTAGGAGTGGTAACCTACGGCAAAAAGAAGTACGTCTCCTGTCTGTGCCTTGATCTTATCTGGAAGCCCATCAAGGATAAGGTGCGTTTTGTGCTGGTGATCGACGGCTCCGAGAAATTCATCCTGATGTGCTCGGATCCAATGCTCGACCCTATCTCGATCATCACCGCCTACGGTTATCGCTTCAAGGTCGAAGTCTGCTTGAAGATGTTAAAACTCCTGATCGGTTCCTTCTGTTATCACTTTTGGTCCAAGGCATGGCCGAAAAGAAACAGCCGTGGACATTCAGACCTGGATTCCGTAACCGACGCAAAGAGCAAGACTAATATCGTCAAGACTGTCAGGGCGATTGAATCGTTTGTGAACTTCGGCTGCATTGCCACCGGTATCCTGCAACTGCTGGCGCTCAAATACGAGCAGATTATCTGGAAGGGTTACCGGGGATGGCTCAGAACCTATACCTCCGAGGTCCCTTCCGAAGAGACGGTGATGTCGGTCATCCAGGAAAGCTTCTTTCATAATTTCCACGATTTCAGTAATACAGCGATTTATGCAATAATTTCGGCTAAGAAACGCAACACCTTTACTGAACGGTATCGAGATGCAGCCTGATTGATGAAAAGTTTATACTGTCAAGATATGATAAATATCGGGAAAATCAAATATCAATAACCAAGAATAAAAAAATGAAATCCCATAACTCTGCAGTGTGCGCGACTTCGTTCTTCTGGGCCAATCGAAAATTTTGTGTGCATCTTTCTATATTGGGATTGTTAAAGGCTCAACTATCGGCTGACACCTGATATTTGAGCCCTTTTTCTTCGCAAAACTTCCGATTGATCCCTTCAAGAACCGTCCCTACTTGGGCTATGGAAGAAGCAAGCAAGAACCGTCCCTACTTGCCTATGCTACTTGCCTAGGAGGGTATCATCCAGGTTTCGATCAGGTCCCAAAGCTGATCTTTCCCCCGGCCTGTTTTTGCGGAAAAAATAATCAGAGGGGTTTCACCGGCTATGGCAAGATCTTGGCGGATTGTTTTTTCCTGCCTGATTGCCTGCGAACGGGAGAGTTTATCGGATTTTGTGGCTACTATCGCATGGGGGATGCTGTAGAAACGCAGCCACTCAAAAAGCTGGTGGTCCAGTATTGTGGGGTTGTGCCGTATGTCGACGATTTGGATAATGCCGCAGAGCTGTTTTCTTCCCTTGAGGTAACTTTCCACCAGGTGGCCCCAGTGGGCCCTTGCCTCCTGAGGCGCCCTGGCAAACCCGTACCCCGGTAGATCCACAAGGTAGAAACTTTTGTTGATCAAGTAAAAATTGATTGTCTGCGTCCGGCCCGGGGTCCCGCTGGTCCTGGCCAGGTTGTTTCTGCCAACCAGTTTGTTCAGGAGGGAAGATTTGCCGACATTGGAACGCCCGGCAAGGGCTATTTCGAGTTCAGTCCCTGCCGGGCATTGATCTAATTTACCGGCTGAAATTTGAAAACCAGCCTGGAGCACTTTCATGAGTATACCTGAGGTCCCCTTTCGGGTTGGTAAGCTATATCATCTATTATTGCCGGAAGGTTGTTCATGTTAACCGGCTCTTCTTCTATTTTATCTTCCAGCAGCGCTTCCTCAAGTACCTCATCCATGCTTTCCACATAGACAAATTCCAGCTTGTTTTTGATATTTACGGGCACATCATCAAGGTCTTTCTTGTTTTCCACCGGCACGAGGATTTTCTTTATTCCAGCCCGGTGAGCGGCAAGGACTTTCTCCTTGAGGCCGCCGATCGGCAGCACCCTGCCTCTTAAGGTGACTTCGCCAGTCATGGCCACTTCGTGCCTTACCTTCCGGCCCGTCAGGGCGGAAGCAAGGGCGCAGGCCATGGTAATCCCAGCCGAAGGCCCGTCTTTGGGAATAGCTCCCTCGGGTATATGCACGTGGATATCGTGCTTCTCGAAGAAGTCGGCTTCAATGCCCAGTTTGTCTGCGCGGCTACGCACAAAGCTATACCCTGCCTGGGCGGACTCCTTCATCACGTCGCCGAGCTTACCCGTTAACGTGAGGCGGCCGGTTCCCTTGTACAAGGTAACCTCGATATTTAAAGTCTCTCCGCCGACCTCGGTCCAGGCAAGGCCGGTGGCCATGCCTACCTGATCTTCTGTGTCGATGACCCCGTAGCGGTATTTCGGAGTCCCCAGGAATTGGGTCAAGTTTTGTGGCGTAACCCTGACTTTTTTCAGGTTCTTCGTAACAATCTGCTTGGCGGCTTTCCGGCAGACGGCCGCCAGCTGGCGTTCCAGGTTGCGGACGCCGCTCTCCCTCGTATATTCCCTGATTATCTTCCTGATTGTGTTCTCGGAAGCAACCAGCATTTCCTGGGTGAGGCCGTGTTCTTTAAGCTGCTTGGGCAGAAGGTGGCGTACGGCAATCTGGACTTTCTCCTCCTCGGTGTATCCGGACAGCGTAATCAATTCCATACGGTCCAGCAGCGGCCTGGGAATGTTGTACTGTATATTGGCCGTGGTGATGAACATTACATTGGAAAGGTCAAACGGCAATTCAATGTAATGGTCGCTGAAGCTGTTGTTCTGCTCCGGATCAAGGACTTCCAGCAGGGCAGCCGACGGGTCGCCCCTGAAGTCGACGCTCATTTTGTCAACCTCATCCATCAGAAAGACGGGGTTTTTGGAGCCTGCGTTGCGCATCCCGTGGATGATTCTGCCCGGCAATGCCCCCACGTAAGTGCGCCTGTGGCCTCTGATTTCAGCCTCGTCACGCACCCCGCCCAGGGAGATGCGGACGAACTTGCGATCGATCGCCCTGGCAATTGATTTTCCAAGGGAGGTTTTACCCACGCCCGGCGGTCCTACAAAGCAGAGGATGGGGCCTTTCAGGTCCTTGGAAAGCTTGCGGATGGCCAAGTACTCGAGGATCCGCTCCTTGACGTTTTTCAATCCGTAATGATCTTCATCCAGAATTTCTTCCGCCAGGTTTATATCCAGACGGTCATGCGTACTCTTGCTCCACGGCAGTGTAACCAGCCAGTCAAGGTAATTGCGGGTGACGGTGGATTCAGCGGCCATGGGAGGCATCTTTTCTAGTCTTTCAACTTCTTTGAGGGCTTTCTCCTCAACTTCCTTGGGAAGTTTGGCCTCAGCGATCTTTTGGCGGTATTCTTCCGCCTCCGCCATACGCTCGTCCTTTTCGCCGAGCTCCCGTTGGATTGCTTTGATCTGTTCCCGCAGGTAGTATTCTTTTTGGGTCTTTTCCATCTGTTTTTTGACGCGTATGTTTATCTTGCGCTCAAGTTCAACAATTTCAAGTTCCCGTGCGACAAACGCGCACAGCTTGTCAAGTCTTTCAACAATGTCAACATCTTCGAGGATCTGCTGCTTATCCTCGATGCGCAGGGTAAGGTGTGAGGCGATAACATCTGCAAGCCGCCCCGGTTCCTCCATGTTAACCACGGTGACCGCCATTTCCGGGGGTACGCGCTTGGATAGCTTCACATATTGTTCAAACTGGTAGACCAGGTTGCGCATCAGGGCTTCAATTTCCGGCGTTTTTTCATGTTCGCCGGGATACTCTTCAACTTCGACTCTTAAGTAAGGTTCGCCGGAGATGAATCTTCTGATTTTTCCCCTGGACATCCCCTCGACCAATACCCTGATTGTACCACCGGGCAACTTTAAAATTTGCTTGAGCTCAGCTACGGTACCCGTCAAGAAGATATCATTTTCGCCTGGATCGTCAACTTGCGCTTCCTTCTGGGTAGCCAAAAAGATTATTCTGTCCCTGAGCATGGTTTCCTCAACGGCCTGGATTGATTTTTCCCGGCCTACGTCAAGATGAATAACCATGTAGGGAAAAACCAAAGCTCCCCTCAAAGGCAGCAACGGAAGTAGTTTTAAATTGGAACTCATAGCTGCTCCCTTCTGTTTGGTTATCTTAATAAATAACTAACTAGCATCATTTTAGCACAAAGATCGCCAATCTGCCACAGTAATAACTCCCAGCAGAAGAAAAAACCTGATTAAAGCCAGGCTTTTCAAGGGTTCCATAATTCGTCAAATGCTTCCGCCTAATTATTAGCTCCTATAGCCCCGCTGCCGGGAAGAGGTATTACAGGCTGCGGGCTTTTTGCTTTCCGGACTGTGCTGTGCGCCTTTGGGCAGGGAGTTGGTTCCGCTGCATTGACAAGGGCAATTTTGAGAACGTCTTCGAGCTTTTCCAGCGGGGTAATCGTTAGTCCGGGCAGCTTCAGCCGCATATCCTGATAGTTTTCTTTAGGCAGGATGACCTGTTTTGCGCCAGCCCGGCGGGCTGCTTCCAGCTTGGTCAGGATTCCTCCGACAGGCGCTAAAAGACCTCTGATGGAAATTTCGCCTGTTATGGCGAGGAAATTGTCAACCGGAATGCCTTTGATTGCCGAATAGATTGCCGTCGCCACGGCGACTCCTGCCGAGGGGCCGTCAACGGGAATTCCCCCTGGAAAGTTGACGTGCAGGTTATAGTCATATGGGTTCACTCCCGTCACATTTTGCATAACAGTCAGCACATTATCCACTGCGGCTAGCGCCATGCTCCGCCGGCGGAAAGAATGCCCGTGTTCACCAATTTGCTCCTCGTCAATGACTCCTGTGACGGTTACTTTACCCTGACCGGGCTTTACGGGAATTGCAGATGCTTCAATTTCCAGCAGGCTTCCCTGGCCGGGGCCGTACACGGCCAGTCCGTTGACGACCCCAACCTGCGGGGAAGGGCCGATCTTCTTGTCGGGGCGCGGGGAATACTGTCCGTTGTTGATTACCCATTCAATGTCCTGTGTACGGATCTGCTTTCTGCCCTCGGTAATAGCTATTCCGGCCGCGATCTGGATGATGTTTACCGCCTCACGGCCGTTGGGGCTGTATTTTTCAATGACTTTCAAACCTTCTTTGGCCAGTGAAAGCCCTGTGCTTCTCGCCGCCCTTGCGGCAATTAGGCTTATCTCACCAGGCGGAAGTTCCCGGAAGTATATTTCCACGCAGCGGGAGCGGATCGCCGGCGGGATGTTCTCGGGCAGCCTGGTTGTTGCCCCGACAAGGCGAAAGTCGGCCGGCAGCCCGTTTTGAAATATATCGTGGATATGGCTGGGTATATTGGTGTCTTCCGAACAATAGTAGGTGCTTTCCAGGTGTACCTTGCGGTCTTCCAGCACCTTCAGCAGCTTGTTCATCTGAATGGGGTGTAGTTCCCCGATTTCATCGATAAAAAGCATTCCTCCGTGCGCTTTTGTAACCGCTCCCGCCTTCGGCTGCGGAATTCCCGCAATACCCAGGGGGCCGGCGCCCTGGTAGATAGGGTCGTGAACTGAGCCGATCAGCGGATCGGCGATTCCCCGTTCGTCAAAGCGGGCAATCGTTGCGTCCACTTCAATAAAGCTGGCGTTTTCTTTAAAAGGTGACTGCGGGTTTTTCCTGGCCTCTTCGAGGACCAGACGGGCGGCTGCGGTCTTGCCGATACCGGGCGGCCCGTAGATGATTACATGCTGCGGGTTGGGGCCGCAAAGCGCGGCCCGGAGGGCTTTCAAACCTTCCTTCTGGCCGACTATATCTTCCATCTTCGACGGCCGTATCTTTTCAGACAGCGGTTCGGTGAGTGAGATAGAGCGCATGCGCTGGAGGTTTTCCAGTTCCTTGCGTGATTCTTTATTTACAGCCGTTTTATTGCCTTGCTGGGTTTTGAGCATGTTCCAGAAGAAAAGGCCGATAATCACACCCAGAAAAACCTGAATAAAAATGGCGATATTGCTCAGGCCTATAGATCCCATTAAAATCAGCTAACCTCCTGTGTTCAAAAAAGTATTGCACCAACTAGTATAACCTTGAAGGATTTGTCTAAAACCGAAAACGGCGTTTTCAACAGCGAAACGAAAATTTTATTAAGATTTTTAACGTAAATTGTGCTTTAATGAATTATAATAACAAAAACAAAAGGGGGATCAGCCTTGGCCTTTAGAAAATCCGGGATCAGGTTCGTTGTTTTTTTATCTGCGGTTTTTTTGACGCTTTCCCTGCTGACGAGCGGCTGCGAATCTCCAAAAAAGACGCCGGAAAGCGGCAGGACTGATATAAGCGGGTCAATTAAGGAAGCCGGCTCGACAAGTGTGCTGCCTTTAGCGGAAAGTCTTGCCCTGGAGTTTATGAAGCTCCATAAAGACGTGCGTGTGGAAACAGGCGGCGGCGGCTCCGGGGCGGGTGTCAAGCAGTGTGTTGCCGGGACTGTGGATGTGGGGGCTATTTCCAGGGATCTCAAGCTGACCGAGTCCGACCTGATTTCCTATCCCGTCGCCCGGGACGCTATCGCAGTTATAGTGAATCCCGGCAATCCAATCAACAACCTGAAAGCGGATGACGTGGCCAGAATATACTCCGGCGAAGTAACTGACTGGAGCCAGATTGGAGGAAAGTCGGGCAGGATCATCTTGTTTGCCAGGGAAGAAGGATCGGGCACGAGGGACACTTTTGACAGTATTGTCATGCGGCAGAAAAAAATAACACCTGACGCCCTCTTGAGGAACTCAAACGGTGAAGTGCAGGCTGCTGTCTCCCAGGATGCCACCGCCATCGGCTTCGTCTCTCTCGGGTATGTTTACGGCATCAAAATTTTAGAAATAAACGGTACTAAATGCAGTTTTGAAAACTGTCAAAACGGCAGTTATCCTCTGGTAAGAAGATTGTTTTTTATAACGAAGGGCATTCCGAACGAAACAGTGACGGAATTTATCAATTTTGCGCGCAGCGATGCGGGCCAAAAAATAGCTGAAAAAATGGGCTTCGTGCCTCTGGTGTATTAGCAGTTGAGGTATTTTTAACCGGCAACGCGAAAATAATAAATGTTTGTGGTTGATTAAAAAGCCCCTGGCCTTGTTTGACAAGCCGGAGGCTATTTTTTTAATCGACACAGGATTAACAAGAAGATAATGAAAAGTTAACATAACTTTATCTTAGGTTAACGTTACTTTAATAATTTTGTTTTAGTCTATAAAAAATAATAGAAAAAAATGGAGGGGATTGTGTGATTTTTAAAAAATCCGGGTTCAAGTTTGCTGTGCTGGCCGTTGCGGGACTTTTAGCGCTTTCTTTACTTATGGGAGGCTGCGGCGCTTCCAAGACGCCTCAAGAAGGCGGCAATGTCAATCTCTCTGGGACAATCAAGGAGGCCGGATCGACAAGTGTTCTGCCTCTGGCCGAAGCTCTCGCTACAGAGTTTATGAAACTCCATCCCGACGTGCGCGTTGAATCAGGCGGCGGCGGCTCAGGGGCGGGAGTCCAACAGTGCGCAGCCGGAACAGTAGACTTAGGCGCCATTTCCAGGGATCTCAAACTGACCGAGTCCGATCTTATTTCCTACCCGGTAGCCCGTGATGCTGTCGCTGTAATAGTCAATTCCGCCAATCCGGTCAGCGGCTTGAAAATAGAGGACGTGACGGGGATATACTCCGGCAAGGTAACTGACTGGAGCCAGGTTGGAGGGAAAGCGGGCAAAATAACTGTTATTGCCAGGGAAGAGGGATCAGGCACAAGAGATGCTTTTGAGGCAAAAGTGATGAACAAGGAAAAAATTATCTCCGGCGCCTTTTTAAAGAATTCCAACGGCGAAGTGCAGGCTGCCGTAATCCAAGACGCGTCGGCCATTGGTTTTGTTTCTCTGGGTTATATATCCGGGGCAAAGGCGCTGGACTTAAATGGTATAAAATGCAATATTGATACCTGCAAAGACGGCACTTATCCCCTGGTAAGAAGATTGTTCTTCTTAACCAAGGCGATGCCAAGTCCGGCGGTAACAGAATTCATCAATTTCGCACGCAGCGATGCGGGCCAGAAAATAGCTGAAGAAAAAGGCTTCGTTCCTTTGGTGACTCAGTAAAAAAATATTTTTAAAACACTAATTACATAGTGGAGATATTTCAATCGTCAATCCCTTGATTAACGCCAAATTGGTCTCTATAACGAAGAAGTTTTGGATTTTGAAATGCCAAAATCACCAATTTATCAACTTTTTCAAACAGAATATCTCTATTCAGAATATCTCTATTATAACAGATTTATATCCACCATGCAATTAACGTTTTATATTTTTAAATACGTATATAGATTTAAAAATTACGCATAATAATTACGACGTCAGCAGCTGCAAACAAAAAGTCCCTGGTTATGGTTAATCCAGCCAGGGACTTGTATTTTTGGGGCGCTAAAAAATACAGTGGTTTAAGCGCATTCTTTTATATTTTGTTGTATTATATTAGCTAAAGGGGTACGCGTATGTCAAAGAAGAAGGTAATCTTTATTTGCAGGGGCAATTCCTGCCGGAGCCAGATGGCGGAAGGATTTGCCAGAAAGATGTATGGCGATCAATGGGAAGCGCACAGCGCAGGCACGGTTCCGGAGGGCGTTAACCCGAACGCGGTGAGCGTTATGAATGAAGTTGGCATTGATATATCAAAAAATGAATCCAAGGTTCTGGACCATGCCCTGCTAAACTCGTCCGATCTTGTTGTTGCCCTGTGTGATATTCAGGAAGGCTGTTTTGTTTTTCCTCCTACGGTCCATTATGTTCATTGTCCGGTAGAAGATCCGGCTCGCTTTGCAGGCAGCGAGGATGAGATGTCTGTGTTCCGGAAAATCAGGGACAAAATAAAAGAGCTTGTTGGAGAGCTTCTTTCATAATCATTTAGTTGTCTAATCCTGAAAATTACTTGCTTATAATAAGTGAAATTAATATGTATAAAAAAATTCACCGCCGCATATAATAAGTATGCTGCAGTATGGTTGGTCTCCGGTTATGCCGGAGACCAATTGCTTTTTATTGGAGGCCGTAAATGTCCTATTCTTTGTTTAGCCTGCAATCCTTGCAGTGACCATATATCTCTAATTTGTGCTCTAAAATTTCAAAGCTGTTTTGTTCACCCAAATTCTTTTCCACGGCTTCCAGAGGGCATTCTTCTATAGCTATAGATTTTTTGCATTTCAAGCAAATAAGATTATGAGTATGTTTCTCCTTCGTAAGCGCATATCTTGCTTTCCCATCATTATAAACAGTTTTTACGATAATGTTTTTTAATGCTTCCATGTTTCGGTATATTGTAGAAATTACTATTGAAGGCAATTCGTCTTTGACTAGCAAATATATTTCTTCCGCAGTCAAAGGCCCTTCTGCATTCTGCAATACCTGAATGATTTTATTTCTTTGCTTTGTGGTTTTATAGTCTGTTATAGTCTGGTTCTTAGACAATACAATCATCCTTCTTTGAGCTTAATGTCAGTTATTAAAGCTGAATCTTAAACCCAGCGTGGCAAGGAAAAATATTGCAGATATTAAAACTATTGTAGCTCCACTGGCAGTGCCTAAGAAATAGGATAAAACTAACCCGGATAAGCCAGAAATGATTGCGATGGAAACCGAGTATATATGATATTGACGCATGTTCTGGGCAATATTTCTTGCTGCTGCGGCAGGCAGAATCAACAGTGAACTTATAATTAAAATACCTACCCACTGGATTGATATTGTTACAACAACCGCCATTGTCAGAGTAAAAAGATATTTATAAAATTGAACATTGATCCTTCTGCTGCTGGCCAGCGACTGGTTTATACTCACTAAAAGAAGTTTGTTGAAAACGGTTGTCCATAAAATAATCACGACTACGAACACAATTGCCAGCATGATTAAATCTGTTGAACTAATACTTAGTAAATTTCCAATCAGATAGACAGAGTACTTGTTAAACCCGCCCCGCATTGAAAGGATTGCAATGCCAAGCGCAACGGCAGTGGAGGAAAAGACGCCAATAATTGTGTCAGTTGAGGCGGTATTTGTGTTATTAACTATTGTAATGGCTATTGTTAATAGAATAGAGAAGCATAACATTGACCAGAAAGGATTATCCATTCCTATTATAACACCTACGGCAATACCCGTTAACGCAGAATGACCCAGGGCGTCAGCAAAAAAGGCCATTCTGTTGTTCACTATCATAGTTCCGAGCAAACCAAATATTGGAGCGACCAGTAAAACACCCTGCAGAGCGTTTTTCATAAAAACATGGTGCGCCCATTCATAAGGAAGCAATATGTCAATAAGATGGTACAATGACGGCATTAATTATCGGTTCCTCCTGGACTGACGGGTTGTTTCATTATTTTCATTCCAAATGTGTCGATTACCTTCTGGTTGCTGAAGACCTCTTCCGGGGTTCCGGAGCAGGCGACTACTTTGTCGTTTAAAAATATAACCCTGTCGGCGTATTGGGCCACTAAATTAAAATCGTGAGATACCAGAATGATGGATAAATCGTAATTCTCCCGAAGGTCAGAAACGGTTTTATAAAATGCTTTTAAGCCATTGTTATCAATTCCGGAAACTGGTTCATCCAGCAGTAAAAGGTCCGGTTTGGGATCGAGGGCAAGCGCAAGCATGACTCTCTGCAGTTCTCCTCCCGATAGGACACCGAGCCGCCTGTCTATAAGATGGGCCGCCTGAACAGAAGTCAAACTTTCATAAGCCCTTTGACGAATTTTTTTCGAATGCGAAAACCAGACAGGTTTGTTTGTGTGCACGGCCGCAAATACATCCTGGACACTTACCGGGGAACCGTAGTCAAAATCAAGCTTCTGTGGAACATAACCTATCACAGGCCGCCTTGTATGTCTGTTGTCGGCGTCAAGAAAGGTCAGTTCCCCGGTGTGGGGGATCTCTCCGAGGATTGCCTTTAAAAGTGTGCTTTTTCCGGCGCCGTTAAGGCCTATGATGGCGGTCAAATCTCCGCAATGAATGTGGAGATCGACATCCTTCAGTATTTCTGTATGATTCCGGGTTACGCTCAAATCTTGTATTTTAGTGCAGCACAAACCGCAGCCGCATGTTATACATTCTTTCTTTTTAACATCCTCGTGCAGCATTATTTTAACGCCTTTTCCAGTGTTATTAGATTACTGTCCATAATATTGATATATGCGTCCGCATCCATAGGTCCTGTAACTGCCGGATCAAGCGTATAAATTTTTGCTCCCGTTTCTTTTGCAATTATCTCGGCGGCTTTTGCAGGATACTGTGGTTCTGCGAAAAGGGCTTTTATTTTTAATTGGTTAACTTTTTTAATTGTATCAGCAAGCTCCTGGGGGCTGGGTTCCGAACCCGGTTCACGTTCTATTACACCTGCGATATTAAGGTTGAATTCCTTTGCAAAGTAGGGGAATGCCTCGTGAAAGGTAATAATATTGCGGTTTTGAATACCATCCAACACTTGATGCATTTTATCTCTTTCGGCTTCTAATTTCTTTATATATGCGTCCGTATTTTCTTTATACCTGGCAGTATTGTCCGGATCCAGAGCAGCCAATTGATTTTCAATATTTCTTACCTGCAATATGGCATTTGAAATGCTGACCCATAAATGAGGATTATCTCCCTCATCTCCTTCTCCTTCTATCAAGGGAATTCCTTTGCTGGCGTCTATTATTTGCAGGTGTGGAAATTGCTGTATTACCTTGTCCATGAAGGATTCCATACCTGCGCCATTGGTAACGAGAAATTTGGCTCCCTCGAGATTTTTCATGTCATCAGGAGTAACGGTATAATCATGAAGGCACCCTGTTGTAGGCTTGGTCATATCGATAACTTGGACATTAGGAATATCTTTTGCAACATTTAGAGTGAAAATATACATTGGATAAAAAGAAGCGGCAATTGTAGTACTTTTAGCTGCGTTTTGATCTGGAGCGGCATTGTTAGTTTGAGAACTTTTCTTTGCGCATCCGCTAAATAACAGCGATCCAATAAGTAACAGCAATACCGCCAAACTTAAAAACCTTAATCTCACAGCCTTTCCTCCCTTAAAAAAAATTAGATGCAACTGCAACCTGTTTGCATTTAATTATATATAAAAAATTTGGTTGGTCAAGTATAATTTATGTTTTATTTATGTTTTATTTATGGGGTCAGGCTTGACTTATTGTTACAAACTTGACTTATTGTGTTTATTTATGGGGTCAGGCTTGACTTATTGTTACAAACTTGACTTATTGTTAACGTCAAGCTTGACAAAGGATTAGGCGCATAGATGTTCTTCCCCGTGTATTCCCAGTTTAGACGTGAGGGGAACTATTTGCGCGTGAATTGGTTGGTGAGAACCCGGGTGCTCAACTGGCGGAACTTAGCGAGTTGCGTGATTTGCTGGACGATATCGGTAAGTGCATCATCATCACATAGGCATCTGCAATCGCAATCGCATTTGCATTCGCATAAACACCTGCAATCGCAATCCTTGCCGACCACGCCTCCGGGATTAAGTCTGCCAAAAACATCGGCAGAAACAATATCGGAAACGTCCCGTAAAATCTTTTGAATTATTTTGGCGTTGTGGGAAAGCACCAGCACGTTCTCATCTTTCTCTTTGCTCTGTGATTGCTGAATAAATCGAAGGGGTAGATTTATAATGTTGCTTAATGAGTTATGGTATATATTCTTTTGTTGTATCTGAAAAGCGGCTACTTCCATCTCCAGTTATTGACCGGCTTTGCAAATGATAAATTAATACGTTCAGGATCAAAGTCTGTATTGTAAAAAGTGGAGTAGAAGTATTTTGCCTCTTCCAACATATCAAAACTAAACATCTCCGGATGAAGAATATTGGCGATATTCATCAAACCGAGGATCCATCTTGGGCTGCCGAAATCCCAGTTCGGGTATGAATGATTAATTATTCTCTTGGAACGGACCGCATCAACTTTTATTCCTTTTGTTAAGCATTCACGATAAAAATCCTCAATGGTATTGGAAATAAATGATGAAATGAAAATTACTTCAGGGTTAAGCCTGTTCAATTCCTCAACACTTATTGTCAGGCCCGGCCGTCCATCTCCCTGAACTTCCTTGTTTACACTAACACCTCCGGCCGCAGTAACAAGCTGATTTTCAAAACGTTCACCCTTCAGGCAGAAAAGAGGTTTCCCCATAGCATAATAGACTCGTGGTCTGAAAGCTGCATTGACAAGTTTTTCATTTATTTGATTAATTTTCTCCTGCATATATAAGGTTAATTTTTTAGCCTTTTCATCAGCCCCGATATAACTGGTGAACTTTTGAATGACCGAAATATACCGGCTAATTGAATTTAAATCAAGGTGCAAATTATCAAGGCCGTTTTCTTCGGATAATATCTTTTCCCACACCTTTACTACATCAGAAAGCTTGACAACACCGGAAGCAATTAATATAGCCTGGATCATTTCCAATGCCCTTGTGAAAGGATATCCGCCTTCAAAAGCTTTTTCCTTATATCCGTCTCTTGGCTGCAGTCCCGGTATGGAAATCAAATTATTGCATTGCAGGCATTTCCCCTCAGAACTGCTGTTAATCTTTTTTGTCTTTGCGCCCATCGGTCCGTAAAAATCTCTTGCAATCAATACATTTCCGCACTCCGGGCAATAAGTATTTAAATACTCTGTTCCCGGGCTGTTAAATAAATAGACATGATTCAAGGTTTGTTTTAATGCCCGGCATAGACATTCAGCTTCATTTATGGTGGGTTCGAATTCGGGAGCCGCTTCTTCAAGCGGTATATACCTCATTATTTGCAGCGGTATGTTATAATCTGATTCTGTCAGCCAGGCGGCAAATTTCCCAATGCCCGGCTCATCATATTTTTTATAAGTGCAAGATACCTCTACATGCGTTCCTGCGCCAATAAAGGTTTTTATGCTTTCAAGCACAGGTTTAAAGCCGGCTGCGCCGCAAGCCTGGTATTCTTCATCCGAAAAACCCTTTATCCCAATATTTATGAAATCCAGATAAGGAGCAAGCTGTTGAGAAGACTCAGCAGTGAAATAACCGTTGCTTGAGCATCCGACCATAAGGTTGGATGCTCTGGCCTTCTTTGCAACATTTAAAAAGGTGAAGAATGAGGCAATCGGATCGTTCATCAGAAAAGTTATCCCGATACAGTTTTCTTCTATAGCCTTTTCAACTATCTGCTCCGCAGTCATGTATTGCAGAGCAGTGCTGTCTATTCCCATTTCTTTGACTACAACAGTGGATACACAGCCCAGGCAATCGAAATTACATCCCGTAGTTGTAATTTGCAGAAACTTTCCTCCTGGATAGAAATGCTGCATTGGCATGGTTTCAATTGAAATGCAGCACACTACCAGGTATTTGTCGGGAGCAATTTCATGCAAATCGCCATCAACTGCGGTGTACTTACGGCAGAATCCGGCGCCTCCTTCTTTTATGCCGCACTCCCTGGCGCATATATTACACTTTACTATTTGTTGAATATTATCCATAGTCCCGCCTGCTTTCTACTGATTTCGTATTCATGGACCTCTGTTTTCTTCATTAACTTTTTAAAATGCTCATATCCCTGCTGGCCTACTCTATTATTTCTGTCATTCTCCCATTCGGGGTTTTGTTCCAGCATCTTTCTGGTGATTTCTGCCAGCAGATCTTCATTTCCAAACCCGCCTCCGATATAAGCGCGTCCGCCCGGTTTAAGCACCCTGTAAGCTTCATTTATAGCCTTTAATTGATCATCCCAGAAGAAAACTGAGCCCCGGCTTACAATTAAATCTATTGTATTGTCATCGAAAGGCAGCTCTTCAACGTAGCCCTGCTTGGTTTTTACACGATCCGCAAGCAGCATATCGGAGCAGTTTGTTTCCGCTATTTTTAACATGCCTTCTGACTGATCGTATAAGATAATCTCCAGGCGCGAAGCAAGTTTTGCCAGTTCCAATCCCAGATTTCCCGGACCCGCGCCCAGATCTAAGCATATACCCCGGTTTATTCCCGTTTCCTTGAATATATTTTCAGCAATAACCGGGTAAACGGGCGCAAGAATATCTTTTGCTATTTTATTGAATCCTTTGGCGTCAATATTCATGGCATTTCCTCTTATCTCGAATATTTATATATATCATTAATCTGTTCCTGGGTCAGGTCTATGTTATAAAACAGCTTATAAAACTCTTTGGTATCTTTTTCAAGGTCATATTTGTAAACGTCGGGATATAATAGATTGCCCAACCATTTTAGTCCAATCAGCCTGTTGATTGAAGGAGGACGGTCAATGTAATTAAAGGGCTTGTAAGGGACTTCATATATATTGTTATTTTTTATTGCCTTCAGTGTTGCGAATCTTGTATCTTTGATCATGGCGCTGTAAGTAGAGCTTTCAGCCGTAAATCCCTGATCATGGCAGGCTATGATCATATCGGGCGACCACTGCAATAATTGTTCTGCAGACACCGCTGATCTTCCCATGACTGCTTTGATCTCTACTTTGGCAACATTTATTGCGCCGACAAGATTTAATACTTGCGCATGTTCCGAACCGGAAGGATCTGTCTGTAAACCTTCTTTTCCTTCCGCATAATAAACCGATACTTTTTTGCCGGCATCGATAGTTTTTGCCTTGCTGTCTATATCTTTTAATAAATCGCCGGCATACTGGCTCAATTTTTGGGCTCTTTCTTTCTCGTCTGTCAATCTGCCCAAAAATTCATACATATTTGTCGTGTTTTGAATCTTTGAATCAATCATAACCACGGGTATCTTGAGTTTTTCCTGTAAATTGCCGGCCTGGTCTAAATTAGCCTGCGTGGCTTTTCCGGAAAAATTTAGCAGTAAAATGTCAGGAGCCGCCTTGATGATTTCTTCAACATTACCGACTTTTCCATCGGCATACCACCCCGATAGCATCGGCAGGTTTAAATAATCTTTATCCAAATACACCTTTTCGGTCTCTGTAGGAGTCCAGTTCTGGCCGGCAATTTTTTTAGGATTCAATGAATACATAATTATAGTGCCTACAGGAGTAGTGCTAAGTACTTTGTTTATAGTTTTTGGCACTTCTACCTGCCTTCCGGCCATATCTGTTATTGACAATGTTTTTGCGCCGCTTGTTGCTGTTTCCCGGGTTTGGTTTTTGGACGCCGAGCATCCTGAAAGCGCCATTAAAATAACCAGAAAAATACATATCAGAATTTTTTTCAAATTCTTTTCCTCCCCTATTCAGCTATGAAAAATTTATTTTTGGCACACATACTTTAGCAGGTTTGCTGTCTTCTATGTTCACCTGACATACATTAACATCGACTCCATATATTCTACTTAACAAGTCTTCTGTAATGATTGACTTTGGTTCCCCGATATATGTTTGCCTGCCGTTTTGAAATATTACAACCCTGGATCCGCATAAGAATACTTGGTCCGGTGAATGTGTGGTCATTACTACAGCAAGCTTTTTTTGCTTCAGCGAGTTGATATGATTAATTATTTTTACCTGATTCCCGAAATCCAAGTTGGAGGTGGGCTCATCCATGATTAATATTTGCGGAGTCTGCGCCAGCGCTCTGGCAATCAATACCATTTGCTGTTCCCCGCCACTAAGCTCAGTATATATTTTTTCCTTCAGGTGACTAATTCCCAGTTCATCAATGCACTCTGCGGCAAAATCATAGTCTTTTTTGGTGGGGGTTGAAGTAATGCCCAGGTGTGCGTTCCTTCCGGCCACAACTACGTCGATAACTGGAAAAGGAAACGGAATGTTGTGTGCTTGAGGAACGTACGCAACAGATTGGGCTATTCTTCTTTTGGACAATTTCATAGTGTTTTTTCCATCTAACAGGACACATCCGCCAATAGGCTTTAAAAACCCCAGCAGCGTTTTAAAAAAGGTTGTTTTACCCACACCGTTGGGGCCTAATAAACAAACATTTTCACCCCCTTCTATATTAAAGGTTATAGATTCTACTATCTTTGTTTCCCTGTATCCGCAGGTTAAATTTTTTATCTGCAGCTTCACTGCCAGACCCTTCTTTTCTGAAACATAAGATATATAAAAAAGGGAGCTCCAATCAGGGATGTTATTATACCCAGAGGGACTTCGACGCTGAAAATGGTTCTGGATAAATCATCAACCAACATTAGAAATATCGAACCTGTAAGAATTGAAGCCGGTATAAGAACTTTATGATTGGCGCCTACGAGTGACCTTGATATGTGAGGTATAATAAGACCTACCCACCCAACCATGCCGCACAAAGACACAGATGAGGCGGTTATTATTGTTGAACAGATGATAAAAAGCAGCCGGACCCAATGAACGTCGATACCCAGGGATTGGGCCTCTTCATCTCCAAAGGCCAGTATATTAAGTTTATTCCGGAATATTAAAATTGGGATTGTTCCCAGCAAGACCGGGATGATTAACAATAAAACATCTCTAATTCGTATGGATGTTAAGCTTCCCATCAGCCAAAACGTAATTGTCGGTAAGGTGTCATTAGGGTCAGCGATATATTTAGTTAATGAGATAAGTGAGGAAAAGATGGAGCCTATAACTATTCCGGCCAGTACCAGCATTAGAATCGGATCTCCGTTCTTTTTAAGAGCAATACTAAGTGAGTATGTAATCATTACAGCTAAAATCCCGAAAGCAAACGCGCTGATTTGAACTCCCCAAATAAGGACATTTGTCCTCCCAAGACGGGGTTAGACAAACCCCAGAAACTCCTGTAAGCTATAATTAGCAAACGGGAGGAAACCAA
>DOTD01000093.1 GCA_003513005.1 Desulfotomaculum sp. | reverse complement strand
CATTGCGTCCGAAATTGTATAATCTCAATTTGTTTTTATGTTGAAAAGTGTTTCCCCTTTTATTTGATTCTGTCCGGAATCAAAGGGAAGCACTTTTTATTTTATCAGCTGGAAATTTCACCGGCAATTCTTTGTGAAAAATTTGCCGCTTTATTCGGTAGTTTTTCATTGTTTAAAACACCGGTGGATCGGGCTATTGAGGTCAGGCTCATGGAGACGATGCAACCGGCACAGTTGGAACTCGCCCTTCTGGCTTTGGATAAGGTCCTGGATCGGGAGGATGAGGTTGAAATGAGCTGGAAGCTGTCACTTGAGCGCGCTCAATATGAGGTTGACCGGGCACAGCGACAGCATGATCTGGCTGAGCCGGAAAACCGCCTGGTTGTTCGTAGCCTTGAAGCAAGATGGAATGAAAAAATGATGGCATTTAATAACCTCCGGGAAGGATACGACCGGTATCGTGCCAACCGGTCTTGGCGGCCTACTGCTAAGGACAAGGAAGATATCCTTGCCTTGGCGGAAGATCTGCCCCGCATCTGGAGGGCGCCAACCACTGAGGCTAAAGACCGGAAGCGGATTGTACGCCTTTTGATTGAAGATGTCACTGTAAATTGCCAGCCTGGCCAAAAGAATGTCAGTCTGGGTTTGCGCTGGCGCAATAACTTCTGTGAGGTCCTTCACGTCAAAAAGCCTTTGCCGCCATATATGATGCGCAAGCATACTGCTGAAACGGTACAAATTATCGGGACTCTGGCACATAACTTAACTGACAACCAAATTGCTGTGCATCTAAATGAGTCGGGTTACCGGACTCCGGAAGGCAGGCTCTTCACCAAGGCTTCTGTTAGTTGGTTACGTTATCGCTACCGAATCCAGGGGCCAGGGGGTGATGGATTTACGGTTAAGGAGGTTGCTAACCGTTATGATATTAGTACTCATGTGGTCTATTATTGGCTCTACAACGGTATAATTAAAGGAACTAAGCTTGCTCCGGGCTGGCCTTGGAACATTATACTTAACGATGAAATTGAAAAAACTTTATCTGAATGGGTCGAAAATTCCAAGCACATTGCAAAAATTAATCAGTTAAAAATTTGATGCCAAAATATCTTTAAAACGATCAATTATTAATAATGGAAATTAATTCTATAACTATATCCCAAAACATGTTTGAGGAGGGTGCAGTATGAATAGATCGTGGGTATGCCAAGTGGCCTTTGACTGCCATCTGGTTTGGGTATGTAAACACGCTTAACTGGTTGAGGACGATAAGCGCCACTTTTTAACTCTGTTGCAATCTCTGAAAGAAAAATTTCAACACCAATGGTTTGTTCGATTGTATTGAAGCTTATTCCGTCCACTCCCGGCGCTCCTTTGTTAGACCGGCATTGTTGCCATGCACATTGAAGCATATCTTTCCGATATGTTTTGTCGTATAAACTGTAGAATCTGAAGTCTTTCTCCTGCTTGGCCTTAATATAAAGTTTGCGTTGAAAGTCGCGGACTTTTTCAAAAGACTGTGTTAGCCGTGGCAATCAGTCATCCTCCCTTTCATGCATACATTGGTAAAGCAGCGCCCCTTTTCTCCGACTGGTTATGCTGTCCAGCCATCATTGATAGTATGGGCGCCTCCGACTCCTCTATGAACAGGTCTGAAATTTCGGCCGATTGGACCTTATATCCAGCCTTTGGAAGTGCCACTTCCGTCCATAGAGGTCTCTCGTGTCTTTCCGGTTAACCTTGGATACATGCCGTCCTTAATCACCACGACTGTCCCTGCCGCTGCATGTTCTCGTTTCTTCACGGCAGGTAGCAGGCTTCCCCTTGTTGAGGTAGGGTCGCCAACAGCAACTGCGTTTTCGAGGCCACCACTGGTTCGCTTTCGCTACGGCCTGCACAAGGGAAAGGGGTCAGGCTTGACTTATTTAAACAATTGACTTATCCAAATAACAATGTCAGAGAAATTTGCATGAAACGACCCTAAAAAGCAGGTTAAGGGGAAAAGTTGTATTTGCTGGAGATCCGAGTTGTGTAGCGAGGGCAGGCTATAAAAATCTTCTTCCGCCTCGAAAAGCCGACAGATACTTTGGTTCCTCCAACTTGCTGATTATTGTTCCTTCTTTTTTATTGGCGGCATGAATGAACCTGCCGGCGCCTATATAAATGCCAACATGTGTGATATCCGGTTTAGGAGCGTCGGTTGCGAAAAATACCAGATCGCCCTTTTTTAAATCAGCTATGCTATCCACATTAGTCCCGGTTTTATACTGCATGTTGGCAGCTTGACCCCGTTTAATAAATAGGTGATATAAGTAAGTCCCGAGCAGTCAATTCCCTGTGAGGTGACACCACCCCAAAGGTAGGGAACGCCCAGATATAATCTGGCTGTAGCGATAACATTATCAGGGCTTCCCTTTTGAGCTCTATCCCTTTTAGGGAGCAGCATGGCGTCGTCCGCTTTTATCCAACTATTACGGCCGCCTGGCAGAGCTATTTCCAACCAATCATTCTCTTGTTTGATCAAAGGGAGCTGAGAGCCTCTGAAAGCCCTGCCGACCCCGGTCTTTGATTCGGAGGAAACAAGGATCAACACATTGCCGGCTTTGATCATGGCCACTTTACCGTTACGCAGATAGCTGCTTGACTGGCTTTCCTTTACTATAGCACCCTTTCTTACATAACCGACATAACCGTCCGGAACTTTAACCTTGTACCATTCCACGCTTGATTCATCAATGATCTGCACCGGATCTCCCAACAGCGCCTGGGTGACTCTCTCCGAGCTGCTGTCGGCATCCGCCAGGATATCTTCGACAGCGTTATTGACCAGATAAACCTGTTTGTTTTCTGCTTTTGGCTGAAATGATTGATCAAGTTTACGGGGAGGTGAACTGCAGCCTGTTATAAGCGTAAAAAATACGAGAAGGATTGACAGAAATAAATACAATCTTATCTTAGACAACTGGGAAAGACCTCCAGAATAACCAATATACAATATATTTTGCATTTAAACTCGAATGAATATCCCTGGGAGAGTGCTGGCGCCGCTATACGAGAACGGTTACCTATTAAGACAAAAATAATAGCATGGGGTCAGGATTGACTTATTAGATATTGACATCGCTCTGGAAAAGCCCATCCGTTTTACCCCTATCGGCTGCGCTTCGGAGTACGGAGGTGAATCGTTTTGCGTGAGATACCTGTTTTATGACGATGGCTGGTATTAGTTGCTTTAGGTTTACTAACACTTCTAAGATGGATTGGAGGAGCCTCAGTCAAAACCGGCAAGGGCTTATCTTCTGGCTCACGAGTCATAATCTTTAACGCCGCAGCTAACATAGTAACCGAATCATGTTCCTCCAACAAGCCCTCAGCCAGTGTCTTGTAGGCTTGAATATCCTCTTTATATGCCGCCTCCAGCAGATTATTCACTACTATCTGCTGCTGTCCGGCCAAAGCATCATTCGAGGTAGGCATGGGTTTGCGAATTATCTTATGCTTAATCAACTCTTCGATGTATTTCAAGTGTCCTATTTCTCTCGAAGTTACAAAAGTAATTGCCAGACCGGTTTCTCCAGCTCGGCCAGTCCTGCCTATGCGGTGGATATACCACTCTGCATCCTGTGGTATATCAAAGTTGTAAATGTGGGTTACTCCGCTAATGTCTAAACCACGGGCGGCAACGTCGGTTGCCACCAAAATGTCATTCGTCCCATTTTTAAACTTACGCATGACCATATCCCGCTGGCTCTGTGACAAATCCCCGTGAATCCCATCCGCTAGATATCCTCGTTTAATCAAAGCTTCAGCAATTTCATCAACCCTTCGCTTGGTCCCGCCAAATACTATAGCTAGTTCAGGATTTTGAATATCAAGTAAACGGCATAGGACATCTAGTTTTTGCCTTTCCGGCACCTCAATATATTGCTGTTCGGTATTTAGCACAGTCACAACCCGGGGATCAATATGTACCATTTCCGGATTATTAAAAAATTCACGGGCAAGATTTTGAATATACAAGGGCATAGTAGCACAAAATAACAGGTTTTGGCGTTCCTCTGGGGCTTGTTTGAGTATTTCCTCAATATCCTCTTTAAAACCCATTTTAAGCATTTCATCAGCCTCATCCAATACCAGTATTTTTATTTGATTTAGTCTGATGGTTCTACGACGCAAGTGATCCATCAACCTGCCCGGAGTTCCTACAAGAATTTGTGGGCGGTTTTTAAGCGCCCGTATTTGCCGTTCTATATCCTGACCGCCATAGATGGGTAAGGAACGAATTTTTTTCTGGCTGCCGATCTTATTAAGTTCCTCGGCCACCTGCATAGCCAACTCGCGGGTTGGGACAATAACCAGACCTTGGATCTGTTCCAGGTTTTGTTCGCACCTATCTACCAGAGGTATCCCATAGGCAGCGGTTTTGCCTGTACCGGTTTGGGCCCGGCCAATAACATCGCGGCCCATAATAGCTATGGGTATGGTCATTTCCTGAATAGGTGTAGGCTCTTCAAATCCCATATTACCAAGGGCGGTTATGATGACAGTGTCTATATTGAGCTCATGGAAACTCGTCATATTTGTATTCTCCTATCTTCATATATTTGTAAGGGTAATCTTTGAACCTTAGAATGGACATCTTTTCTTTTATAATTCCACATTTGCACCGAAAAGGCAACAGCAGAACATGCGCTATGGAACCAACAAACGGTACACAAGAGTCAGGCTTGAGATACTTATAGTATCTCAAGCCTCTTATCACCATAACTATTGACAAGCTGAACGGACATGATAGTGTTAAGCTTAAATGCTATAATTTTCTATAAAAAATCAGGTTTCAGCCACTTCAAAAATTGCTTTTTCCAGATAATTATTTAATAAAAACTAAGGAGTGATCCGGCATCTTAAAAGACGATTTGGTTCGAAAATTAATAGAAACGCTTCTGGAACAAGGCCTGAAATTCGGGCTGGATGTTGCCGGAGGTTTTCTGGGGCCGGCCTGGCCGGTCATCAAGCCGCTGGTGGAAAAACTTTTCAAAGGACTGCCCGAATCTATCTCCTCACGCTATAAATCTTCCGAGGAAGCGGTCCGGGAAGCAATGGACGCGATGAAAGAAAGGAAGGAAGATGTGGCGAAAATCGGGGAGGCGCTGGAATCGGCAGGCATCACCCCCAAGTGGACTAACGACGTCCTGAAAGGGCTGGACCGGATCTCCGATGATCTTTTCCTTCTCCTGGCCAGGGAAGCACAAGCTGCGGCCACGCTGGACAACATTTACAAAAAAGTTATGGACACTTCTGAAAAAAAGCCCGGGAAACTGGTTATCAACAGCGAAAGGCTAGAATATGTCCACTTCCTCAGGGTCGATCAAGAATTTCTCAGAGGATATGATCTTACCGCCGGATCAGTCATGGATTACACTGTTTCCCAGCGCCACGCGCCGGCCGGTTTTTGCCTCCGCACATTCATGGTTTTTAATCAGGGCCGTGAAACAGCGGCCATTTCCCGGATGGAGCTCAAGGTATTAAATGAATATGACATTCCGGAGGGCGCATCCTTTGGAACATTAAAGCCTGTGCTGGATCCTTTTGAGGAACTGGTAGAATTAACCGCAGGCGGCGAGCAATACCCCATCTTCCCCGGAAAATACTTCAGCTATAAGGCAGACGACGTAGACACTTTCAGAATCAACACGGTATTCAAAGGAGATTACGGAAAGATTCAGCAGCTTCAGCCTGTCATTTATTGGGCCGACTGCCGCGGCGAGCATATTTCTTGCGGAACACCGGTATTTCTTGCGTCGCACCCGGCCCCCGAGCTTCACCTGGCGAAACAGAAATTCGGTTTCGGCGTATAGATACTTGTGTCAGGAGAAATACAATAATGAAACCTGCAAATGATTTTCATTCCAGGCTGAAAATCCGGCCCGGTGAGGAACTTGAAAGATTCCGCCCGCTTCTTCAAGACGCCCTCACGTTTGGGTCGTTTTCTCAGAAAACAAGTCCTTTTCAAGCGGAACTGGAAGTCCTGGATGGCCTTTACGCACTGTTGTCAGTGGACAGGGATAACTTTCTCACCCTGGCGGAGGAGTTAAACCGCCGTCCGGAGTTAATCGCATCCCTGGAGAAGAAGGGAAACGGAAACTTTCAAATGGTCTACGCCTTCCGGGGATATACCGAAGGCGGGGCTATTTATCGTCATTCTGTTATTCAATCCCGGGATTTAATCCAAGCTCTAATGCCCTTTTTGATCCTGCAGGTGCGCAGGACCGCCTTCTGCCGGGTTCCGGACGACTGGACAGCCGGAGGTATGGTAATCTCTGTGACCAGCCCCAACTGGAGTACAGTGATCCAGGACTCGGCCGCCCTCTATTGCATGCAAATGAATCCTCTTTTTGCATCTTTGCTGGACTGCGCCCGCAACCTCTTTGCCTGCAGCGAAACAGAGAAAGAAGCAAGCTTGATCCTGAAGAAGGAAATCGAATCTTCCATTGCAAAAGGAAACTTTTCCGGAGCAATCGACGGCCTGATGATTGCCGACGAAATGTCTGAGGACGACCCTATCCTGGCAGAAATCCTTGGCCTATTTTTAGTTTCGGATAATCCCGGTCTTTTGTGGGCGGCCCTGTATGTCTGCGATCGTCATCCATTTCAGCAGTTTATTTCCCGTATCCGTTCTTTAGCACTGGAGGAAAAACGCGCAGGATTTGCAGTTGCGCAAATCCGGGCGCTTCGCCTGATGGGGGGTGAGCAGGCTTTCAACGCCCTGCTGGATCTGGGAAGTTCAGCTCAAATGCCGGAAACCAGAAAACTGGCGGCAAGAGCATTGGCCTGGGTAGTTGATTATCCCTTCCTGGAGGAACGGGTTTTGGCGCTTTGCCGTTCGAAAGACCGGATCCCAAGGCAACTCGGCATGACGGCATTAAGCGAGTCCAAATACCATTCAGTGTTTTCCGAAGGTAAAAACCTGGCCTCCAGAGTGGAGAAAGAGCATCTCAAAAGGAATTCTTCGGAATGGGGTCAAACTTGACTTAACAATAAGTCAAGTTTGCAACAATAAGTCAAGCCTGACCCCATAAACACAAAAAGGCAGCCTCAGATCGTTAAGAAGCTCATGTTTCAACCTGAGAAACATGGGCTTTTTTGATGGTCCGAAAAGCCTGTTTTAGTACTGGCTTTTGTTATTCCAAAAGCATATGACAAAACCTGGATTATGAAGAATACTTGACATCAACAGTTATATGATGTTATATTATGTTATGTCATGATATAGTTATTTGCACGCAGGATATCGCTTATTTTGCGTCCTGTGCTTTGAAGTACACTTATTAAAAGGATGCATTATGTAATGATACATGTTATCAGCAAACATAACACTGCTTACCTGCCTAAATTTACTATATTTATTATAATCCTTATTTCCCTGTTTATATTTTCTGTCCTTATTGGTAGATACACCATCAATTTTACTGATTTTATTAATTTGCTGGCTCTGAAAGCTACGCAGCAATCCATTAACGCATATACAGAAATAAATACTATCATATTTAGCGTCAGACTCCCCCGAATTGTAGCCTCAATATTAATCGGCAGCTCTTTGGCTGTTTCAGGGACTGTTTTTCAAAGCGTATTCAGAAATCCCATGGTGTCTGCAGACGTATTGGGGGCTGCCAATGGAGCGGGGTTCGGGGCTGCCTTAGGCATTTTATTATCATTGGGGGATTACAAGGAGGACAACAGTCCGGCAAAAAAGCTCTTAGTATCGCAGTAGTCCTTGCTTCTTCGGGCATCCCCACCTTTCATAATACAAATTAGGTGTGTTGGGGACTTTCCGGTATAGGCGGGAGGGGAGGAGGCCATAGGGGGGGTGGG
>DOTD01000092.1 GCA_003513005.1 Desulfotomaculum sp. | reverse complement strand
CCTCTTCCCCTACATCACCCAAACCTGGCGCGGTCGCCCCCTTTCCAGCCACGAGGCTATCGTCAGCCTCATCGCCAACACTACCACCGCCGCCGGCCTTAAGGTGAGGCGCCAACTCGATAACAACGAGTACCCGACCGGCGTGCGGGTGTCCGATGCCGAACTTAACACTGTGCGCTTGGAGCGCTCCGAGTTCCATGGTGATTGGAATTACGCAATACGCCCTCAAGAGCAGTTATGAGTTATTTTGTTATGGATCCTTAGTCTTTTCATCCGCCTGTGTTGCCGCGTAAACAGCCAGGTTACCTCCCTTTGAATGTCCGCCCAGATAGAAGTTTCCTGGGAGGTTGTCAATAATTCCCTTCATATAAATTACAGCCTGATTCTGTGACGGCGCCTGATCCATAAAATTCATCAGAAAATCTTCTTTCCAACCGATTATTGAATAATCGGTACCGCGAAAAGCAATAAAATGCAGGCCATTATATATTGAAAAGACAACGGCCGAAAACTGCTTTGAATTTTCATAATCGTACTGATTTACGTAGCCGGATAAATTAACATTGCGATAACGCTCCGACTGAGCGGCTCTGGATAATAAGGCAGGGGTCAGTTTAAAAAAAGGATCCTTGTAGGGTCTATATTTCTTTTCTTTGAACTGCCGGGCAGCTTCAGACAACGGAAGCGGGTCGGCGCCGGTTTCTTCCGGAACAATTCCGTCAAACTTCAAATAGGCAAGTACGGAGAAAATCAGGTTGTCAACTTCATTAAAGCTGTCCCGTGTGAAACTTAAGTCTCCGCGCCATTCCAAATAATCAAATAAATTTTGCATGGCTGCTCCCTTTGCCAAAAAGCATCCTGACACTATTTTAACAGAAAATAAAACAATTTTCTCTAGCTTGAAAATTATTTTGTATTAGGAAGGTCAACTGCCTACGTGCTCATGTACGCCGCACTTAAGGCATTGCCCTTCCCTTTATTAAGATGATTTTTCATCCTTGTAAGTTGGTACTTACGAATGACTGAATTTCCCCCGGGTTATAAACAGCAGGACGGCGGCGGCCAGCGCGGTTGAAGCGCCAAAATAAAAAGGTACGCTGGAATTGACCCGGTCGTACAGTACTCCCGCAATAAGGCTTGCCGGCAAGAGTGTAATTCCTAAAAGAGAATTGTAAATACCAATGCCGGCGCCTTTTTTGTCCTTATCCAGCAGGTCGGAAACCTGCGCTTTCTGGATGCCGTCCGTGGCGGCGCTGTATGCCCCGTACAACAGGAAGAGAATCACTAAGATTATTTCATTGCTGGTTCTGCCGAAGCCGTAATAAACTGTCGAATAGATTAAATAACCGAAGATAATCAGCTTCTCTTTGCCGATTTTATCCGCAAGCCTGCCTGCCGGCACGGACAGTATAACTGAAACAGAGTTAAAAATCAGGTAGACAAGGGGTATGTAGGCAACGCCGATTCCAATGCCATTCGCCTTTACGAGCAGAAGGGCGTCTGTGGAATTTCCCAGTGTAAATATAAAAACAATGATTAAGAAAATATAGTAACTCTTTGAAAAATCCTTTAAGGATATCTTTTTGATTAAACTCTCCTGTTTGGCTTTTGCTTCCTTAATAAAAAATATAATCGTCAAAACACCCAAAAATGCCGGTATGGCCGCGAATAGAAAAATCCTTCTGTAACCTCCCGGGAAAGCCAGCAGGATCAGAAATGATATTAGCGGGCCGACTATCGCCCCGCAGTTATCCATGGCTTTGTGAATCCCAAAACTGGTTCCCGTTTTTCCGTGCAGGGATGATTTGGCGACCAGGCTGTCCCTTGGGGCAGTCCTGATGCCCTTGCCTACCCTTTCCAGAAAACGCAGATATAATATTTGAAGAGGCGATGCTGCTGTTGAATAAATAGGCGTGATCAGGGCAGTCAGCGCATAGCCGATAATCATGAACGGTTTGTTCCGGCCAATTTTATCGCTCCAGAGTCCGGACAGGGCGTTAAGTATCGACGCCGTGCTTTCAGCTATGCCTTCAATCAGCGATAAGGTGGTCTTTGACGCTCCGATGGATAATAAAAAAAGCGGCATGATGCAGTAGACCATTTTTGTCGACGTATCGGTCAGAAAACTCGTCAGCCCGGCAAAAAAAATGTTTTTGTCAAACCCGAAAACCTGTCTTTTTAAGTCGTCGTGCTGATCATTGTTCATTATCTGATGCTTCACCTTTCTCCGGGACTTTAAACTTTACAAAAAAAGTTGTTCCGGCCGGGCATGTTTCTATATTTATTGACGCGTTGTGCCTGGCGGCTATTTTATAGCAAACTGCAAGACCCAGGCCGGTTCCGTAATCTTTGGTTGTGAAAAACGGTATGCCCATTTTTTCCAGATGCTCCGGTGGGATTCCCTTTCCCTGGTCATTCACAGCAAGAACGACTTCATGCCCGCCGGTAAATGTTTTTATTGTAAGATACCCTCCGGGATTCATCGCTTCAAGACCGTTGCGGGTTAAGTTTAGAATTAACTGCTTGATGTCATTTTTTTCTAAAAGCAGGTCGGGAACTTCTTCGAGTTCCAGGTTGACGTACTTGTCGTTTTTAATCGCGTCAGTTTCTATTAGGGAGATCAAGTCATTAATTAAAGATCTTAAAGAAGTGCTCTTCGGATTGGCGCAGTTTATCCTCCATCAATTTACGGTCAGTAATATCACGGATTCCTAAAACTGCGCCTTCACAAGCGCCTTTATCGTCAAATAACGCTTTGCCGGTGGCTTCCAGCCAAATGTAACGGCCATCGGCAGACCTGCAGCGGTATTCAAATCTTCCTTCTTTAATTCCTGCTTTCATTGCATACTTAAAGGCAAAAATTATTCTTTCACTTAAAGCGATGTGGCACTGATTGTAAAACTTTGACCCGGCAGACTTGTAAAATATCTCCCAGAAATTTTTCTCAAGAATGGCCTCCCGCTTTAAGTTAAACATTTCTCGGCTGCCTTATTCCAATAAGTTACCTGCCATTCTTTGTCCAAAGTGAAGAAGGCGTCCGTTATGCTCTCAATGCAGTTCCTTTGTGCGTTCACGTACTGTTTTCTCAAGCCGCTGCCTGCTCTCGCGCAGAGCTTCTTCTGCCAGTTTATACTCATTGATATTTTTGCCGACGCCGATCCATTCAAGCAACTCTCCATTCCTATCAAATACTGGTACGGCACGCGAAACGAAATGATGATAACTTCCGTCAGGCTGAAGTACCCGGTGCTTAAATTCATATAAGCTTTTATTTTTAACTGCGTTCATCCATGCTTCATATGTTTTAGCCCGATCATCAGGATGAATTATCTTGAGCCAGTCACCGCTTTTTTCCTCCGGCTCCATGCATTTTTCGCCAGTGATGGTGTTTATGCTTTTTAACTCCCTTGTGCCATCCGCATTGTGCCTCCATACCATATTAACGGTAATATCCTTAAAAAAAGCTACAGCCCCCAAGATTATACCATTTTCATCAAACAAAGGGCTGGAACTGCAAACAGCTGTCTTATGTATCCCGTCATCCCAGACGAACTCAATTTCCAGGTCGTTAACTTCCTCACTCCGGGATGCCGCACACCGAATGGGTATTTCAGCGGGTGAAATTTCCTGGTCCTTGTGGTACATCTTGAAAGGCAAACTATTTGAATCAGGAAGGCTTTCCTGTAATTGAAGCCTTAAAAATTCGGCGGCTTTTTTGTTGTGTATGATGTTCCGGCAGGTTATGTCCGTCGTCATGATATACCTGCAGGTATTAAATCCAGGATTTTGAAAGCTAATTCAGGATTTTTATTTAAGTTTGCTATAAAAGTACATAGGATTTCCCGCGACGGTTTATCGTGTTCCAAATCATTCCAACCCCTTTTGTCATTATTAAAGTTATACTTTCACGGGGAAAATAAAAAATTCCTTTGAGTAATTTGTCAAAAAGCAAATTAAAAGGATTTTTTGGTATTAAGAATCAATTTTTACGACTTTGGATATTCATATCGCGAAGCTGGCGCTCATTAGCAGCATGGCTAAAAAATGTTAAAAACTTCTACGATAGGCTGCTGAATGAATGAAAAAGCAGCGGGAAGAGTGGCCTTTAGTTGATTGGTGGGTGGTTTGAAAGAGGGCGCTGATGTCAGCGCCCTCGTCAAGGCAACCTCTGTGATGGTAATGAAATGAAGTTTAGAAAGCTTTTAGCTGTTCCTTGGTACAGGTTTCCCATGGCGCCTTGCCCGGTTCAGCGTCAGAGGCCGAATTTACAAGAAGGACTTTTTCTCCTTTTAAGAGGACTGCTTTAACTTTTTCTCCAATCCTGACTAATTCGTCCGGGGCAAGTTCATACCCCTCAAAGCTTCTTACAAGGTCTATGACGGTTAAAGATTTAATCTCTCTAACACTGACTAAGTTTGTTTGCGACTCAATTATTAATTTCCCCCTGAAACGGCCGTCATTGCCGCTGAGACGCAAACCAGTTCCAGCCAGGGCCCCAATTACTCCCTGGCCGGTACCACCATGTTCAGTAAGGTATATTCCCATTTGATCCGCAAGCCGGTACGCGTCTTCTTTTTTCAAAACTTTTTTCTTAGCCTCTAGCCCAAACCTAATTAACAGATCCGGATCGCCAAGTTGATCGGGAAGGACGATGCAAAGCCCCGGATCCGAACCTTCTGCGCTTTCAGTGGTAAGGTAGTCAACAATATAAGCAGTCAAATCACTCAGGAACATTTTATCTATGTCCGCCTCAAAGCACATAGAACTGTTATGCGAAGTATACGGGACATCAGGATGGACAAAGAGCTGGTGCCGTGTGATGCCGAAACATCTGCCCCAGTTTCTTTCTTCCACCGTTTCCATTATGGCCGCAGCCAGTTTTCCGGTCCCCCTGCTGAAAAGATTGTCAGTATCGTCAATACATACAAGAACTTTTATTTTTTACACCTCCGCAGTTTGGATGCATTTATTTTTTATTTTCCTCTCCTTTGGACAGCCTCATGCCTTCCCCGCTTAAAATCTTTTTAGCGGTCTCGTCCGAGAGGTCAAAGTTATAGAATTCTTTGTAAAAAATTTTGGTCTCCTTGATCATGTCCAGATCAGAAAAAAGTTCGGGGTACAGGGTCTTTGCAGTCCATAATATCGCCATCGGCGTTTCAAGTGAACCGGGATGGCCCCAGCGTGACAGGCCATTCGGCATTTGATATACTTTATGGTTTTTAACTGCGCTTAAAGAAGCCCACTGTTTATTTTCCATAATATAATCCGCAACGCCGGTTTGATTGACTATGATCACTTCCGGATCCCAAACCAGGATCTGTTCCAGACTGGCGAAATACTTTTCCTCAATAAGCTTTAGGTCTTTGTCTACAGAAACATCAACCGCCCCGGCAACCTGCAGCCAATCCGCAGGCAGTGAATCCTTGGGATCCGTCCTGGTAGCTTCGTTAACGGAATGATAAACCCGAATTCTTTCCTTTAACGGGATTCCGGCTACTTTTTTCTGCACTCGATCGATGCATTGCCGGTAAAACTGATTATACCTTTTTGCCTTATCCTGGCAGCCTACAACCTGCCCGATCATTTCAATAATGTACTGCTGCTCTTTGATATTTTTGTAATCAACAACCAGGTAAGGAATCTTACTTTTCTCGAGTTTTTCTATTTCCCCCTCATTTGTCGCAGTGTCTCCCTTTATAAAAATAACATCAGGATTGACTCTGATTAGTTCTTCTAAATTGACAGCGCCGCCTCCCAATGTAGGTACAGAGGCATCTTTTATATTCGGCAGCATCCCGGTCATTAAAACATCTCTTTTCAATCCCTCAACAACGGCTACAATATTTTCGCCCTTACCGAGCATGGCTACCACGTGACCGGAAAACGCGTAAAGACAACCTAATTTTTTTGCCTGGGCAGGGACTTCAACCTCGCGGCCGAAGTAATCTCTGACAGTAATTGTATTTGACTTGTCAGGGTTATTTTCGGATATTTCAGTTGCTGCCTCTTTATGGCCGGAACAGCCGGCAAGCAAAAGCCCTGCCAGTATAAAAACTGCAAAGGTCAACAAGAGTTTAAAAAATTTTTTCTTAACAACCATTATATCTTATACCCTTCCTCAAATGATACCCGGCCGTTGACCGTGTTTAAAGGTACGATCTGCCTGAGTTCGGTGTTGTTGTCCAGCAGGCATGAAACTACTTTGGCGTTGATCTGGTATAAGGACATCAGGTTATCTTCGGACAGGATCTCCGTTGGACGGCCCACCGCTGAAAATGTCATCTGATCCATCAATGCGACGAAAGTGTTGATGCCGCTGTTTTCAAAATAAAAGGCATGGTTGGGAAAATGAGTAGCCATTATAATAGAAAGGTCTGTTTGCCGGACCAATTGGATAACAGTCTCCAATACAGTCAGTTCATGCTTGAAATCAAGGTGAGCTGTAGGCTCATCCATAATAATTACCGGCGTTTTTTGGGCCAGCGCCCTTGCTATCATGACCAACTGGCCTTCCCCGCCGCTCAGCTGGGTGTATGGCCTGTTCATAAAATCTGCCAGGCCTACCAGTTCAAGCGCCTGGCCGGCAATATCCCTGTCCTGCGCCGAGGGAGAGGAGAAAATCCCCATACGTGAGGCACGGCCCATGAGCACAATATCCAGCACAGTGTAAGGAAAAGTTTTTGTATGGATCTGCGGGACATAGGCCACCTCTTTGGCAATTTCCCGCGGAGGAATTTCTTTAATCTGCCTCTTGTTGATCAGTATTTCCCCTTCATCAAGTTTCAAAATGCCAAGAATGCAGTCTAAAAGCGTTGTTTTGCCGCACCCGTTGGGGCCGACGATACAAAAGATCTCTCCCTTGTTAACCTGAAAGCTCAGGTTTTTAAAGACTCCTGACTTCTCGTAGCTGAAGCTTCCGTTGATAAATTCGATCATAGATATTTCACCAGCCCCCGCCTTTAGTTTTCTTCAGTAAATAAACGAAGAAAGGCCCCCCAACAAGTGCTGTCAAAATACCCAGGGGTATTTCCGAGCCTGTAATCACCCTTCCCAGATTATCCACTATAATAAGGAAGCATGCTCCCAGTGAGAGGCTTGCCGGGATTAACAGCCTGTTGTCATTACCTACCAGCATGCGTCCGATGTGAGGCATGACAAGCCCCACCCATCCGATAATTCCGCTTACGCAAACTGCCCCCGCTGTGGCTAATGTAGCGCAGATGATGACTATGCCCTTGTTTAATGCGGTGTCGATTCCAAGTGAACGGGCTTCCTTATCCCCCATGGAAAGAACATTGATCCGCCAACGGATGGCAATAAGGCCTGTGATACCTATCGCCATGGGAATACCGCCGATTATAAAATCATGGTAGCGTGCGGAGGCCAGGCTTCCCATCAGCCAGAAAACGATTGTGGGCAGTTGGTTATACGGGTCAGCAACATACTTTGCAAAAGAGATCAAGGCAGAAAAAACCGATGAGACGATCACACCGCCTAAAACCAGCATGATGGCGGGTGTCGTGTTGTATACCCGGCCAATTAGATAGCTCAACAGTACCGCCAGCCCTCCGAAACAAAAGGCAAAAATATATGTGTATGATGTGGAATTGAAAATCAAAATGGCCAGCGCCGCGCCAAACCCGGCGCCTGAACTTACGCCAAGAATACCCGAACTGACCAGGGGATTGCGGAACAACCCCTGGAAAGCTGCTCCGCTGATGGCCAGGGAACCGCCCACCAAAGCGCCCAAAACCGCTCTGGGCATACGTATTTCCCAGATTACTGTGTTGTATTTATCCGGCAAATAAATTGCGCCCATAGCGAGCTTGGACCATAAAATCTTGGCTACGAGTAGAACGGATAATGGAAATCTGCCGATAAACAGTGAAAAAAAGATACAGATCAGGGGGCTGAGGATTAATATTGCATAGATTATTTTTTTTCGAATCACCATTCACCCCTGCCGGAAATAAACAATGAACCGTGTTACTTTTTGAATCTTCTGCCAAATGCATATGCGATCACGCAAATCACAACCAGACAGATCGTATAAGGAATATACGTTTGAAATACTCCGGATTTTTCGTTGGCCTTGGAAGAACTGCCGTTTTCATCCGCCGCCTGAGGACTGCTGCCGTTATCTGAATTTCCTGAGGAAGATTTATCAATGTTCTCCGGAGCAGGTGTTGAAGTTTGTCCGGAGGAAGCGGTATTTTCTTCTTCCTGTATTGTGTTCGTGTCATTGGAGCTGCCTATCTCATTTTGAACTGCTGTACCGCTCCCTGAAACCGTATCTGCTTTGTTTGCACCGGTAGATGAACCAGTTCCTGACTGCGCTGCGCTTCCGGCTGACCCGTCGCTTTCTTCACTAGATGGCCTTCCTTTGGTAACAAAAGTAATTGACACCGGCTTTTCCAGACAGACTCCGCTTTTCGAGCGCAGTTCCTGAGAAATTTTCAGCGTATAGGAGGTTCCCGGTTTTAAATCGTGCAGCGGCTTTACGGCGATATCCCTTTTCTTTTCGGGTTCAATCTGGTCGTCGGCCATAATGACCTCAACGGGAACCAGGAGGCCATCAGCGGAATACAGCGAGAAGCATTTGCGGTTGTTATCGCTAACAGTCATATTAATTACATTTTTATTAAAGGAAACCTTTATCAACACAGACAATTCAACATCCTTTTGACCGTGGGAAGGTGTGGAAGAAACCAGGGTAAGGAGGTCATCCTGACCCCCTCCCGAACCGTCCCCCTGACCTGATAAAGCAGGCGCAGCCATTGCCGCCAAGCAGAAAACAGCTGCTAAAAGGATGCTTATAAATCTTCCTTTTGTTTTATTTGCCATGACCTTTTCCTGCCTCCTGTTAAATAAGTATGTCAATCAATTATAAAAACCGCACTGCTTTTTAAGACTCTGTGCAGGTGAAGGGTCCGCCGATTGCCGTGCCGTTGTTCTGGGTTACCTGGACGGATATTCCGTCAGCAGGGTCGATCGCTCCGGGCATGATAACTGTGAATGTGCTTTTGCCGGCCGCGTCGGTTGTGATGGACCTTGACAGGGTGGTTGTCGCTGTTACGGCGCTGCCGTCGACTGTATAGACTTCCGCTGTCGCCGGATCCGCGTTGGTTACGGTAACGACGATCTTTATGTTTTTAGCTGTATTGGCAATCGGGTTGCCGTAGTTGTCTTTTAAGGTTATGGTTAGGGCGCTGGTTACGCCTTTGGCCAGCGCCGGCGCAATTTCTGCGGCGGAGTTCGCCGGGCTGATCTGTGTCGCTGCCGTTACGGTGACTTCTACCGTTGGGTGTGGGGTTACGCCGGCTATGGTTACAGTTAAAGTGTTGATCCCGCCTGTTATGACTTTGTCCGCTGCTATTGACACTGTCGCTGCTCCGGCGGTGAATGCTGTGTCGCTGTTGTATACTTCTCCGTCTTTGTCGCTAGTGATGGTTACCGCGACGGCGCCTGCTAAATCAGCTCCGGTGTTGTCTTTCGCTCCGGTAATGCTGATGTCGAAGGCTGCGCCGGCTGTTTTGCTGCCGTCTGCCGCTAACGCTGCGCCGGCGTTACTCAGGTCATTTTCCGTTGTTGTTGTGACACTGATTTTTGCCGGACCTGCCTGCAGGTTTGGCTTACTATCTTCGGCAGCGACATATATGTCATAGGCAGTCCCTGCAGTCAAACCAGTAATGTTTATAATCAATTGCGTATTGGCCGTCAAATTGCCGCTGCCGGATTTTACAGCAGCCTGATTATTTGCGTCAAGGCCTTCTTTTACCTGAAGGGCAGTGGGGGCTGGAGCGCCATTGCCCAGTATAACATAGTAGGCCTTGCCGTTTTCATTTGTCCGAATCAGTAAATCTAACGAAGTCTGCGTAATATTGGCTGTGGTTGGATAACCCTGTCCGAATACCGGAGGTGTATTATCTCCGCCGCCGCCACCACCGCCGCTCGCTACAGTAAAGGTGATTTCTTTTTGTGTTCCGAGGGTTTTGTCATTGTTTGCAGCAAGACCAGCGCTTATAGTAATAACATACGTTGTTCCGGGGTTCAGGTTATTTACAGGAGATACGTAAATAATCTTTTTTTCGCTTTCATCCAGATAATTCGGCGCCCTGAAAACGTTTATTGGAACACTTGGTCCGGATTGAACACGCATGGTTATGCATTGCTGGTTTGTATCCCAGTGATCTCTTACAACGCCCCGATCAAAGACGAGCTTTATTTCGGGATTTTTCGGAACAGTTAAGCTGCCTTCAATGGATTCCCCTGTTGAAGTTAGGTAAGCGCCCAAAAAATTAAGCGGAGCAACACCACCACCGCCCCCGGGCCCCTGCCCGCTGCCGCTGCCGCCGCCTGTTGAAGATGCGGCGCCAACAGTAACCGTAACACCGGCCGCTTTATCGAAAACAGCAGGGACCGGTTCAATAATTGACCCTGACACGTTTACCTTGGCCGTCTGAATAGCGCCTTTTCCCGTAACGTTTACCGCCGCATCCAGGATTAAAGTATTTATTTTTACGCTGCTTCCGAGATCGATTTTATCCCCGGCCGCAGTTCCGGCAACTTCAAGCTTTTCTATGACGCCACCGGTAACAGATAGATTTATCTTGTCCGCCTCAAGTTTTACATTATCGAAATTACCATCTAAAATAACTTTTGCATTTTCAGGAATTACCTGTGTAAGAGTTACCATTTCAAAGCCGGGGCCGGTAATTTTCAGTTCGGCCAGCGCGGCCCCCGATTCCAAACGTACTATGTTAACTGATGTATTACCCGCGGCAACAATTCTGACACCTTCTTTAGCAACTATGACGGCCGGCATTGTACAGTTTTCAAACACAACGCTGTTTGCCCCGCCGCCTTTAACGGCCGTTTCGCCCTGCACGATGACATTTTTAAGCGTAACGTCGCCGGCGCCGATGCCCTCAGCCAAAACAAGGCTGCCTGTGATTTTTGTATTTTGAAGAGTTACCCCCGCCGCGCTGATCAGTACGTTGCCTTCGATTATTTCCGTGCCTGATGCAGGACCGTATGTTCCCGGTTGATCATACTTGGATACTTTCACTTGGACAGCAATAGAGCGGTCAATCGCAACAATTGCTTCCGCCCTGGAAATATTAGCCGCAGGCCGGATAGTTTGATCGGGATACCCGTTTATCAATCCCCTGGCAACTGCAGCGCCCACAGAACCCTTGCTGCATGCGGAGATGTCTTTCGCATCCGTAAACGTATCTAGATATGCCGAATTATCAGTAGCTGTCTCCAGTTTGAGCAGTCTGGCCAGCATAACAGCCGCTTCCTGTCTGCTGATTTGTTTGTCCGGTCTGAAAGTCCCGTCCTCAAAACCGGTTATATAACCGGCTGCCCTGGCACTGGCAATATCACCGGCGAACCAGTTGTTTGGCGCAACATCGGAAAAATCCGTTTTTACAGTGGAGGTTAAACCGAAGGACCTGTTGACTAAACATACAAACTCTGCTCTTGTAATGCTGTTATCCGGTTTAAACGCCCCGTCCGGGTACCCTTGAGCTAAACCTTTGCTTATCCAGTCACTGATCTGTTTTCCTGCCCAGTGGTCCTGGATATCTGACGACTGTTGGGCAAACGACATTCCCGCCAGCGACAGGATGAACAATAACGCTAATATAAGACAGAAAGCTGTTTTTCTTTTCTTAAACATCTCGATCCCCCTTTATTTTAAAAAAAATCTAATTGTATGTATCCATCATCAAAACAGTAATTTTCTAACTATAAATTACCTCCTTTAAAAAAAATACCGGCGCCAATTTGCTAAAAGAAGCTGGCCCCGTCATTAAAAAAAACAGATCAAATCTCCTTTTCACAATGGAAGGCAGGTCAGTTTCCCAACATACCCTAACGGCCGGCAGCCATTGCTATAAGCATTCAGGCTGTTTGGCTCGGAGCTCAATTTTATATTAGAATTTATTTTAAAAATAAAAAAAGCATCGTCCCCCAATATAAAAAAGTGACATGCTTTTAATAATAAGATAAGCTATGTTCTCCTTTCCATAATGGGAGGCACAGGGGTTTCCCCATGTACCTTATCGGTCTGGCTGCTCAAGTTATCATCAAGGCCTGCCAGACTCGGAGATTTTACAGCTATAGACATTCGACAAAATAAAACAATAACCCTGCAAAAAATTGAAAATATTTTTTCATTCACAAAGGTGGACGCAGCTCAGTTATTTACATACCATTTCTTTTACACAATTTTAATTATAAAAGAGTATGTTATTGGAAACTGCTACCGCCGGCGCATTCTAAAAAAGATAATTCCCATACTAATAATAACAACAGTGGTAACAATCGATATTGTCGCCGGAGTAATAATTGGCCAATTTGAACGTTTACCGGCATTACCTGATATTTTTGGCTGGGATGATACATTTGAAGCTTCTGTGATAACTATTATGTAATCAACCTTAATCCCGTTATCGGAACCGGCGGCATTGCTGACAGTAAGTTTGACGCTGTATATACCGGGAGTATTATAGGTATGGGATGGATTTTTAGCGGTACTGTCTATTTTGCCGTCATTATCGAAGTCCCATGCCCATGATGCAGGAAAGTTAGCAGACAGGTCTGTGAATTTTATTGTGAGCGGGGCATTGCCCGAAGCTTTGTCAGCAGAGAACATGCATACCGGCGCTATGGCGGACATACCTGCTTGTTTAACACTGTATATTGTCAGCTCGCAAATATTTTGTATCGAAAGCCCGGTGGTTGTTGGGTAACTCTCACCGCCACTTCTGTAATAATACCAGTATTCTGAATCGGCGGCCTCGTGCCAATCCCAGTTGCCAAAAGCATTGATGCCCCATGGATTGCTTGAAGTGTCGGCAAACCAGACCAGGCGCATACCTTCCGTGTACCCGGTATCGGGATATAAGCCGTCCTTGTACCAGCAAATAACCATGGGTCCTTCACGTTTTGAGTAATCGTACACGTTTTTATAGGCAAATGTTTTATTAAAACCGTCGCTTGCCTTTATTTTTATTGTGTCGCCTGGCGACATGCCTCCAACAAGATTACACAGGTTTTTTAAGTTGGCGCCCTTAAGAGCGCCCATATCCTTTTCCCGGATATTTGTATTTTCCACCTTGTTCCAACGAAGCGCCTGTTCCTTTTCTTCATCAGCATCGTCGATAAATACAGGACCCTGATGGTAATAACGCGTTGTCCCGTCACCCATCACAGGTATGTTGCCGGGATCCATCAGCCACTTATAATTGAGTGTTTTCTCGGAAATAATGGTTGTACCATCGGGGGCGAGCTTTTTGATATACAGATTAGCCGTGCCGGAGGCCAAAACCGGTTCTGCTACCGCTATTACAGCCATTAATATCATAGTAATTATTAACAAGGGTAAAAGCAGCGCATGGTTTATTTTATGCTTATTAATACTTTCACCTCTTTTTTCCTATTGACAATGAAATAAGTTTACAGCAGACGACTTAAAGGAAAGAAAAACCTGTTTGCCAACTTTTAAATCCATCGCTTCGAAGGAATGGCGGGTAAGCATGCATACCAGCATAGGCGGCAAGTTGACCGTGATATGAACAACCGGGCCATTATTGACAATCTGGTTGATTACCACAGGAAAATAGTTCTGAATATCACCGGAAAGTATTACATCCGACATCAAAATATCCTCCGGCCTGATTGAGGCATAACAGTGACCTTCTATATCTGAATCGGTTATAAACTTAGTACCTTCGACTATAAAAACCGTTGCCCTGTTATCTTCCTTTTTTGCCAGTCCGGACAATATATTCATCGCCATAGTAAATCTGGCTACAAATTCGGAATTGGGACGGCGGAATATTTCGTCCGGTGTACCCACCTGTTTTATTGATCCTTCACCAATCACCGCTATTTGTGTGCCCATGCTGATTGCTTCTCCAAAATCATGAGTGACGTGCACGACCGTAATGCCCAAACTATTATGAATCCCAATGATTTCACGCCTTATGTTCTCACGTGACTGTGGATCAAGCGCGCTTAGAGGTTCATCTAGGAGCAAAACTTTCGGATCGGTCACTAAAGCCCTGGCCAGGGCAACTTTTTGCTTTTCACCACCGCTTAGTGTATTTGGCTTTCTAAAAAGCAGGGGCTCTATATCAAGAAGCTGGATAACCCTGCCCAGTTCCAAGTTTATCCGCTCTGTTTTCTCCCGCCGGACCCTCAGTCCGAAAACAATATTCTCCTTGACGGAAAGATGCGGAAATAAAGCGCAATCTTGATATACCATGCCAATAGCACGTTTCTCGGGTTCGAGAAATGTAACATCTTCATTATCAATCACGATCCGGCCGGAAGTCACTCTGTGGAGTCCCGCGATTGTTTCCAGTAAAACAGTTTTGCCGGAACCGGAAGGGCCTACAAGGATAAAGTAATCACCGCCTGCAATATTCAGATTCATGTTCCGCAGCGTAAAGCTTCGAAGCTCTATGCATAATCCGGAAATCTTAATCATTATCTTCCCTCCTGCGTAAAAGAGCCTGAATACTTATAAAAACAAAGGCGCTGATAATGATCATTATTGTCGCAACCGGCGCCGCCTGGGTTAATCCGTAAGCCTCAAACCGTTCATAAATCAAAACAGGGGCTGTCATAGGGTGATAAGTAAGAATAACTACTGCGCCAAATTCACTCATTCCGCGTGCCCACATAATTAAACTTCCTGCAAGAATACTTCTCCAGGCAAGCGGAAACGAAATTCTGAAAAACGTCTGCCAATGGGAAGCCCCGAGTGTACGGGCAACCTTTTCCAGCCTTACGTCCACTTTCCGAAAACTTTCCTTGGCCGAATTTATAAGGATAGGCACGCTTACAAAAAGCATGGCGATAACTATACCGGCTAAGGAATCGACAAACTGCAGTCCGATTTGATTAAACCATCTTCCGACAAGAAAATTACCCCCGAAAACAAATAAAAGAGCAATGCCGGCAGCCGAATGCGGCACTACTATTGGGAGATCAATTAAACCCTCCAGGATGCTCTTGAAGGGAAAGTCATAACGGGCAAGCAGGTAAGCAAGCGGCGCCCCTAAAATAAAACCAATCACCGACGCAATCAGGGCGGCGTATATCGTGAGCAGGACAGACTGCATTGTTTCAGTGTCAAAAAAAGCCAGCCATAATGCTCTCTTGTCAGAAAGAAAGACCATCTTAAGCAAGGGGACTAATATGAACAGCAATATAACGATACCTAACACGATAAAACAGAAGGCAAAACCATGCCGGAAAAAAAGTTTCACACTTATATGTTTTATCCGGCCGGAACCTCTCATCAATTTCTCCAAGTGAAATATGGCATCAGATCTTCGGGCAGGGCAAGGAAATTGTCACATTCCGGATTCACTAAAAACGTCTGGTGACATTGACTGAATATACGCCGTCCATTTGGGCCAAGTAAAAACTTAATAAATCTGCCTGCTTCCTCCGGATGGGAGACATTATTTGGTATCGTTACCCCATACACTATTTGTGTACCCTTGAAATCAGGAACTACCGAGGCAAATCTTTTGAAATCCAGGCTTACTTTCACCTTCTGATACTGCTTTTCATAATCACTATTGCTAAGGTCGATACCTTCAGGCAGACTGAGAAACTTAAGCCCGCGCTGTCTTGCAACACTTTCATATTCAAAAGAATAATCCAGATCACCCGACTCCAGCAGTGCCATTAATTGAATACTATAGCTTCTTAATTTAACTTTTTGTTTGGTTGAACTAATAATCTCCGGGACTTTGATCAGCGAAAGGTCTCCATTCTTTATGATGCTGATAGGGGGATTAAAAGCAGAACTGATGCATTTTTCAAATATACTCTGATCATGGTAATAATCCTCTGCAAGCTGTATTGACATCAATGTGCGGTATCCCATGGCGTCAATGCGCGGATCCGCCAGGCCAATAGTTACATCCGGCCTGGAAATTATACTGTACCAGTTATCAGCGTTAATTTCCGACGAATAGGCGCTATCATTTTTATAAGCAATTCCTAGCTTGTTGGCTGCAAAATTAATGTGCCAATCAGCATAAGGTCTGCTGCTTTTTGGTATTATGGTGGAGTACATCATTAGGGGTATAAGCTGGGCATCTGCGACTGCTATAATGTCTGCTTTGTCGTTTAGCTCTGTTACACTCCGTATTACCTGGACACTTCCATGCCCTTCCAGCAATACATCTATATCCGGATTAGCCCTTTCAAACTCTTTTTCTAGAGCCTGGAAAGGAACTAAAAGGCTGCCGGCAATAATAACTTTCAAATTCACTTTATTTCTTTCCCGAACCGGGCCAGATAAAGAACATCCGGCTGTTTCCAAAGCAATTATCAATATTAAAAGGGAATACAACCACTTCCGGGTATTCATTGATTTTGCTCCCATGCTATAAATATGTTGATATTTAAGGGGTTTTAAGCACTTCTATCTTATTTACCCATTTAACCCAGTACGTACCTTCAGTTAAAAGTCCTTTTTTTGTTCCGGCAATAGCAATTCTGAATGGCCTGCCGTCCTCATCCGATAATGGCCTGCCGTCCTGTTCATACATTAAAATTATCTTTAACTCACCATGCGGCGTTTCTTTAAGGTTCCTATCGTAAGTAATAAATTCACCTTGAATCTGTTTATAGTCTAAGACAGTTGAATAACCGTCCTCCGCTGATATCATTACTACATCATCTTGAAATACACCGCCAACCTGTTTGCAAAGGTTTTCGACAGTTACACCCTTTGCCTTATATGGTCCATAAATAATCCCTACTGTTGAAAAAAATCCTCCATTGCCGCAGTATGCCGGAAGTGAGGTTATATCCTTGTGGGACAGTGTTTTTTTAATTCCATCCCGGCCTGACAAAGTTAACTTCCAATCTTTTATTCCATCATCTGCCTGCCTTGGATATGCGTTAATATAGATCAATATTGATGACGCTAAAATTAACAATACGCCAACAATTAATAAGCTTTTTGACTTAATTTCTCTCATTTCATTTTCTCCTGCTTATAAAGAAGTACGCACCGATCATAACCACTCCAACAAGTCCTAAAGAAATAGGCGTCCAGGGAAGTGAGCTTTTCAATCCCGCTGCTGGGTTGCTTTCTAATTTGATATCTGATTCACCATGTTTACCGCCGCTGCATATCCTCAACTCGGTAATCCATTTGCCGGAAAGCCCGTTAGTGCTTGGATATTGACCCTCGAAGAAATGCTGATATTTCTGTTTTGTCAAGGTTGTTTTCATGTCGCTGTTGCCGAAGACACGCTTGCCCTCTTTGTTAGTGTCTTCTGATATAAAAACTATCTGCAGGGCAGTGCGGTAGGCATTATTTGCGGGGTATCCGACACCATAATGTTCCCCTTCAAGGGCATCTTCTCCATTGTACCAGCAAAGCGCTATAGTCCCTTGAGCAGACTGTGGTTCGTATATATTGTCATAAGCAAATTCGGTATGCCATTTATCAACAGAAACGAGCATCACTTCATCATTGGCGGTCATCCCGCCTAACAGTTCACAAAGGTCTTTCAATGCGGCGCCTTTTACTGCTCCTTTATCTTTAAGGTTTTTAACCTCATCCGGATCCCATATGTTACCTTCAAATACAGGACCCTGATGGTAATAATGGGTTTTGCCGTCTCCATATACCCTCAGGTTCCGTTCCATCCATTTGTAATCAACTGTTTTCTCAGCCAATACGGTTACACCGTCAGTGTTATATTTCACTAAATGCAAAGAAGTAGTGGCGCCTGCGGCAAATGCAAAAGAACATATATAGAACTGTGCAATAATAACTACTGCAATACCTAAAAACCGTAAACGGGCTTTTTTCACATAACTGCACTCCTTAATAATCCGAGTTGGCCGTATCAGCAAACACTTTGCCTGCTTGAGGGAGAAATTCAAATGCTTTCACCAGGATAGTAACAAACTCCGCCCTGGTAATTGCTGTATCCGGTTTAAAGGTATTGTCAGGACAGGCATATACGTTCTTTAAATCCACTAAAGGAGAAGACAGGATATGTTCATCAACAACAGTTCCCCGGGGAAATACTTTTACGTCTTTCCCATCCTGAGATATCTCCGCTGCTTTAATGACCTTTATGAATACCGATCCTGTGACAGGGTCTACACTTACTTTGGAATAGCCCAGGATTCGTTCAAAGCTTTTTTGATACCCTGTGAATTTGACCTTATCTAGTGTAGTGTAAGGTCCGCCGCCGATCCCGACAACCATATACTGGATGCCTTTTTCCAAATACCGCTCATAAGCGTGAATATGACCGTTCCACACAGCGCTTACTCCTCTGGAAATAAATGTTTCCTCCCACTCGTTCCTGAGGTTTTCCCAACCGCCGAAATGATTGGACTCTGATGTATAAAAAGGGTGGTGAAAAAAAACAAATTTCCATTTCATGTTATTATCCAGGTCAGTATTCAGCCATTCAGTCTGTTCAGGGGTGCGATGTACGGAATCAATTACTGTAAAATGGGAACCGGCGCAATCAAAAGAGTAATATGGTGAGACTCCGAATATATCGAAATAAAGAGAGTTACCATCATGGTTTCCATGCACGGGAAAAATGGTTGTCCCGGTTGCCATTAAGCGTATGGCATCGAAAAATCTATCCCAATTATGGGCGTCATTACCGTCATTTACCAGGTCGCCCGTATTGATTACAAAAAGAATATTCTCTTCCTGGGCTATCCGGTCTGCAACAAGTTTATGCCTTTCTTCCTGACTAAAATTTGGCGGCTCATCCTGGGTATCTCCATAGACAATGAAACTAAAAGGACCTGATTTTGGAAACGTAGAGAATCGCAAGTCCCCGGTTTGTTCTCTGTCATAACATACCTGATAATGGTATGTAGTCCCTGCCTCAAGTCCGGAAAGAGCAACGTGATGCATTAAGCTGTAAACATTGTCAGAGGCGCTGTTATCATAGGAAGCGTTGGCATTGTAATATGCTTCAGTGCAATAATGGACGGTTACTCTTGATGCGGTATTGGTTTTTATATTTACCACAGCGCTATTTTCATTAGTCCCTGTGATATACGGACCCCAAAGCAATATGGGCGGGTTTCCGGGAGTTTTGTTATAACCGTTGCTTTCATCCGCATAATCTCTGCAGTTAACTGATTGAGGTAAAATAAATACAAAGGCAAGCAAAAACAGTATTGTGATTACTTGCAGAAATGGCAACTGCACCCATATACTTTTGGATCCGGCCATTGCTCTTACCTCTTTTACTTCTTTGGCAGGCAAAATAATTCTATTTATTGTTTTACAATTTATCCCAAAGAGTACTATAGTAAGGGCGGCGTCAACCGCCCTTACTATTCCCACAAAACCTGACTCATTCTGAAAAATGCTCTACAGTTAAAAGCTGGGACCCATTAAAAGACCGGCGATTATTTATTCAGCAGGCCCATGGCATTAACTATGACGGTTACAGCCTCAGCCCTTGTTGCGTTGCCCTGAGGCCGGAATGTATTATCAGGATAACCCTGCATAATCTTGTTCTTAACTGCTGCAAATACGGCTACCTTAGCCCATTCGGAGATACTGTTCTTGTCGGCAAATGCCGTTTCTCCATAAATTTGGTCGAGTTTTAATGCCCTTGCAATCATAACAGCCATCTGTTCGCGGGTAATCAAATCGTCCGGACCAAAGTTATTATCGTCATACCCGTCTACAATGCCCAAGGCCGCTGCTGTAGCAATAAAGTCTTTAGCCCAGTGGTTGGCAGTATCGGCAAATGCTTTGCCGGCTTGAGGGGCAAATTCAAAAGCTCTCACCAAGATAGTAACAAACTCAGCCCTAGTGATGGTTGCGTCCGGTTTAAAACTTCCGTCCGGGTAACCGCTAAGGGCGCCAAGGCCCACTAGTTTTGCGATATTAGCTTCCGCCCAGTGACCGGTAATGTCGTTTAAGCTTCCTGTCTTTTTCACGGCAAACACGGCATACTTGGTAAAGTGATTAACCTGCACTGTAATAGTCGAGCCGGTCACAACCCCACCGAGGTTGATCCATTGGCTGTGAGCTTCGTCATAGTAGAATACGGCCGCTGTTTCACCTTCACCGATGGCGGAAGTGTTAAAGCTAAGGGTGATGCCGACACTGGCGCTAAAGTTATAAGTGGCATTGTTTCCTACTGTAAACTCGTACACTTCACTGGCCAGTTCGGCGCCCGCTGGAGTTGCTGGGAACGAGTTCAACTGCTGCACTGTAACCGTGACAGAAGCTGTGCCATTCAGTGCGTTGGCTGGTATCGTTACCGTGGCGCTACTGCCCAGGCCGATAGTCCCGCCCGCGCTGGGAGTAACTGTGGCAGACCCGGTGGTGGAATTAACTGGATTTGGTGTTGTTGCTCCGCCGCCACCACTACCGCCGCCATCATGAGAAACTTTGACCAGCTTAATGCTTTTAATCTGAGAAACAGATAATGCGTCATTGACAGACGGGCCGACCAACTTGAGCGGCCAGTCGTTATCAGAATCAGGAATAGTTGCCCCGTTCAGCGAATTGGCAATAATATAGTTGTTGTTCCTGATGATATTCTTGCTGGAGATTGTTATTGAATGGCCGTCGGCTGATGTAATGACCACGTTGTATCCCGTGGCTGCCATTTTATCATTAAAGGCGTTGCCGGAATGCTGGTCGGTGTCATCAATAAACCCGGCCAGGAACCAGAGAGGCATACCTTCCCAAATTCGGTTTTCGGAATCTGTGTAGGATACCTTATGGTTAGATCCAAATTGACAGGCCAGGGCCTGCTCGAAATAGGTTTTGCTTACATCATAATAGATGCCGCCTACATCCCTGCCATCAAGCTTTAATGTCCAGTCACCGGCAGGAACGGAATATATCTTTATGCCGGTAATCCACTTTGAAGTCAAACCGGCGCATGAAGGGTACTGAACTCCATCACTGTAATAATAGTGCCAATAATTTGGAGGAAGCGTCTCGTGCATATCCCATTGTCCGTAAACATTGTCGCCATTCGGTGTAAAGAACAACCGCATGCCGTCCGCATAATAGGGCACGTATTTTCCATCACCCCACCAGGCCAGTATTGCATCTCCCTGGCGTTCCTGCACTGCTGGATTGGTGTAGATAGACGCATAGGGAAGCGTAGTCTCATATCCGTCTTTGGCGGTAAATGTTATCTCTGTGCCTGCGCCCATACCTCCGGCAAGATCGCAGAGATCTCTGACACGAGTACCTTTCACGGCATTTGCTATTTTATAACCGCCGGGGTACGTCTCAGCAGCGTCCCACACATCTTCCGGGTTGTTCGTGATACCTTCATAGCGGTATATTGTTTTTCCGTCACCAATCACGTCAAGGTTATCCTGCATCCATAAGTAATTAACGTACGTCTCTCCGATTACAGTGGTTCGATCTTCGGCATACTTGACGATGTGAACCTCGGGTATGGGCAGGGCAGTCTGAAAATTGGTCAGTTCTATCTCTGCGATATTCCCGACGCTGTAACCGCTTAAGGTTCCGTCATCCTTAGTTACACCGGCGCCCACGAGGCGCAGCGGCCATTTCTTGGTAAGCGGTTCACCATTGCATTTATCAGCGATGATATAATCGCTGCTCCGGGCGATATCCGCGCTGGCAAACTCCTTGTTATAGCCGTCTACAGCTTTAACTATAACTGTGTAGCCGGCGCTTGCCTGGTTAGCATTGTAACCATGCGGCAGCCTGTCATCCACCCAGCCTGCCAGAAGCCAAAGAGGCATACCTGACCAGACATTGCCGTCAATATCTTTCCATTCCGCCGAGTGCCCGGCAGCAGGACAGGCCAGGCCGGCCTCGAACTCGGCCTGTGAGATAACATCACTAATCTTTCCGCTTAACGCAAGATTCCAACTGCCGGGCTCTGCCGGCGGTGTCTGTAGCTCCGGTATTTCTATCTTTACGATATTACCAATGCTCTTACCGCCAAGTGATCCATCAGCTTTTGTAACACCGGCGCCTACAAGGCGCAGCGGCCATGAATCAGTAAGATAAGCGCCGTTTATCTTATTAGCGACAATAAAGTTGTCACTTCTGGCTATATCTGTGCTGCTAAAAGTCTTTGTAAAATTATCGCCTGCAATTACATTTACGGAATAGACATTCGCGGCAACCGTATCATTGAATGTCCAGTGGTTACCTGTTTCAAGATCATCCACCACGCCTAAGAGTACCCATAGGGGCACGCCGGACCAAGTGTTGTTGTCAATATCTTTCCATTCCTTGTAGTGACCTGAACCAGCGCATGCAAGGCCAGCTTCAAATTCTTCTTGAGTAATGGTATCGCCTATATCTCCCATCAATTGCAAAGTCCATCCTTCAGATGGCCCGGGAAGTCCCGATAACTCGATCCGAACAATATTGCCGACCTGTTGTCCCCCAAATACTGCAGAACCTTTCAGATGTAGCGGCCAGCACGGTTTTTCTTTTTCGGTCCGAGCCGGAAGCGGTTTCCCGTTAAGTGTGTTAGCAACAATATAACCGTCGTTGCGGGCAATTGCTGAGCTTTCAAGGGTTGCCGACCAACCGTCTCCAGATATAACGTTAACTTCGTAATTTTGTGCAGCAAGGTCATCGTTAAAGTTATAGTGGTATGGACCCACATCGGGGTTGTCGTCGATCATCCCAACGAGCAGCCAGAGCGGTACACCACCCCAGACATTACCATCAATATCAGTCCATTCCCTGTAGTGACCTGAACCCGCGCATGCGAGACCGGCTTCAAAGAAAGCTTTGGTTACGGGCATGTCCTTTGCCCCAGATAATTGAAGAGTCCAATCAGTAGGATTATCTTCTGTATTTACAGTTATATAGCCAGTTTTAATTTCTTCGTCACTGCCGCCGGCATCGGTCACCGTCAGTTTGACTGTGTATGTACCGGCTGTTTCATAAATATAAGTTGGGTTCTGCTCTGTAGAATCCACCGTGCCGTCATTGTTGAAATCCCACGCATAGGCGAGCTGTGCTGTGCCTGTTGATTGATTTGTAAAGTTGACTGTCAGCGGCGCTTCGCCGGTCGTCGGGGCTGCTGTGAACGCAGCTACCGGTACTCCCTGGGGAAGACCAGTCAGCCTGATTTTATACAATCCGCCGACACGGTTTCCTGATCCGGTTATTAAACTGCCGCTGACTATACCCGGCCTCCAGTTCTTTGCCGCATTGTTTACACTTACCTCAGGCAAATCTACAAAATCACCCGTTCCGCCTTTCTTTACCTTGGTAGCTATAAACACATCGTCGGTGTCAATACTTCCGCCTGTAAAATAGGAGGACCAGTTGCCTGCGGCAGCTGTCTTTACATAGTCAGTCCCATCCTGGTTTAACCCGGTAAACTCAATATTGTAAGTCCCCAAAAGTGAATTGTTCAGCGTGGCAGGATCATTGTCATCAATTTTGGCAATCAGTTGCCGCAGTGGTACGCCTTCAAAGATATTCCCATTTCCGTCAGTATAGGTATTGGCCGTGTTTAGTAAGGCCTCCATGCCGGCTTTACTCATGTCAATGGTTGACGTACCGATTAGTTGAATTGGAAAGTCTGCATAAACGTTTTCTGCGCTTGCTTTTGCTGGTGAAAATGTCACGGGAAGCAATAGAAGCAGTGCGAACAAGATGCTCCCCAAAACTTTTTTAAGTCTGCTCATTAATTTCCCATCCCCTTTCTTTGAACATTTTTGATCTTCTTATTTTAAAGTTCGACTAACTTCACTCCCCCTTCCGGTTTTTACAAGGTTTTCCTTGTTCAGGCGTCACGAAAAATCATTTATCAATAACCTTTATTTATTTTGACTTTACTATGGCAGTCACAGCCTCAGCCCTTGTTGCATTGCCCAGAGGCCGGAATGTATTATCAGGATAACCCTGCATGATCTTGTTCGTAACTGCTGCAAATACTGCTCCTTCAGCCCATTCGGAAATACTGTCCTTGTCGGCAAATGCCGTCTCTCCATTAATCAGGTCAAGTTTTTTTGCCTTTGCAATCATAACAGCCATCTGTTCACGGGTAATCAGGTCATCCGGACCAAAGTTATTGTCGTCGTACCCACCCGCAATACCCAGGGCCGCTGCTGTGGCAATAAAGTTTTTAGCCCAGTGGCTGGCCGTATCAGCAAATACTTTGCCGGCTTGAGGGGCAAATTCAAAAGCCTTCACCAAGATTGTTACAAACTCAGCCCTGGTAATGGTTGCGTCGGGCTTAAAGGTTTTGTCGGGATAGCCGCTTACGGCCCCTGTTGCTGCTAATTTTTCTATGTTTCCTTTAGCCCAGTGGCCTGAAATATCGTTTAAAGCCTGTTTTGATTCAATAAATCCTGTTTGCTTTTTAGGTTCTACTTTAATTAAGCTCTCCTTGACCTCATCATCACTTCCGGCGTCATTTTTTACTGTGAGCTTGACTGAATAAGCGCCTGCAGTATCGTACTGATGTGATGGATTCTGCTCATTAGAATCTACTGTGCCATCGTTATCAAAGTCCCATGCATAAGTCAGCGGAGTTGTGCCTTTGGATGCATCAGTGAAATTGACAATAAGCGGCGCCTCACCACTTGCCGGAGCGGCTATGAACGCAGCCGTTGGAACAGTTTTATTGCCGCTGCTGCTGCCGCCGCCGCCACCGCCGCCACCGCCGCCGGTAGGCTTCGCTGTAACCGTAATATAGTCAGCTTTAACTTCCTGATCACTGCCGGCGGCATTTACTACTGTGAGCGTAACAGTATATGATCCTGCTTCACTGTACTCGTATGATGGATTTTTCTCTGTAGAATCAGTCGATCCGTTACCGTCTAGATCCCATGCGTATGACGCGGGTGAATTTGTGGATAGATCAGTAAATTGAACTGTAAGCGGCGCCTGACCGGAGGTTTTATCGGAAGAAAAAGCCGCCTCAGGCGCTAGCGGGATATTTTCGTTGCTGTAGATAATTAACTCAGAAACTTCCTGTACCGAAAGCCCGGTGGTTGTCGGATAACTCTCATTGCCACTCACGAAATAATACCAGTATTCTGGATCAGCGGCTTCATGCCAGTCCCAGTTGCCAAAAGCATTGATGCCCCACGGATTGGTTGAAGCATCGGCAAACCAGACCAGACGCATACCTTCCGTGTACCCGGTATCAGGATACAAGCCGTCCTTGTGCCAGCAAATAACCATGGGTCCTTCTTTGTCTGAGTACTCGTATACGTTTTTATAGGCAAATGTTTTGTTAAAACCGTCGCTTGCCTTTATTTTTATTGTGTCGTCTGGCGACATGCCCCCAACAAGATCACACAGGTCTATTAAGTTGGTACCCATAAGGGCGCCCATATCCTTTTCCTGGACGTTTTTATTTTCCTCCTGGTTCCAACGGAGCATTTGCTCTGTTTCTTCATCAGCATCGTCAATAAATACCGGACCCTGGTGGTAATAGTGCTTTATCCCGTCGCCCATCACGGGTAAGTTGTCCTTCAGCCTATGATAATTGAGTGTTGTCTCCTCGGAAATTATAGTTGTACCGTCGGAAGCAAGCTTTTTAATTGTTAAATTAGTTGATGATGCGCTAACTTTAGTGGCAAAAAACACTGTAAACATTAATAAAAACATAACCAGCAGAAAAAATCGTGTTCCTTTCCCTTTAAAGATAGACATATCTTTCCTCCCACCCCTTTATTTTTTATTTTTTATTAATTTAAAGACCCATGTCATACTAACCCATTCCAAAAAGGACAATATAATAAAAACGCCTTCTTTAGGATGAAGCCCGGCCAGCAGCCTTTTTGGAAAATTCATAAATAAAAAAAGCCAGCCGCCGAAAGGCAACTGACAGTTAGTGTAATAAAAAAGCTAAACCTTAGAAAAAGTTCAGCCCGAATACACAAAAAAACTCCAATTTTCTTTCCGCATCGGGAAGCACAACCGTTTCCAGCTATACTCTATCGGCCCAAGATCCCTAGCCTTCGGCTTTAGGTTCAGAAGCTCGAAAATTGTAATATATTGTTATTTATTTGTACTTAAATTTCTTTTTCTACATTTAAAGCTTGAAATCCTTCTAACAGGAAAATTTTTTTTATTATGATTCAACGAGCCAATTGCAAAAAATACATTCATAAATGACCCATTTACCCGTATAGATGGATTGATAAAACGGGTTCGTATTTCCTGTAATTTTTCAAAATATCTATTATCCGGAAAAGTTTTCTTCACGAAGCAGGAAAACAGGTTTTCAATGTCTAATTATATCCTTTAATATAAACTTATCTCCGATCCTAATGTTCTGTTAGCCGATGTGGTATGAATATTAGGACGATGGGCGCTGAGGGAAACTGATGCGCCTCCCGCATTGGAAAGGAGATGAATTGGATCGGCTTAAATTGGCCGGGTCTGCTTCTGAATGCGGACTCGGCCTTTTTGATCAAATGGACCGGGAGGCAGGGGTTTGTAGTAATCCAATCAATAGATTAATTTTGGAGGGGATTTTATGTTTTCAAAAACTAAATGGTTAGTGTTGACAGCCGCTTTTTTAATTCTGCTGAGCCTGGTGGGCTGTGTAAACAAAAATCCTAAACCGGCTGCGGAAGAAAATAAGGCTGCGGAAGGGAATAAAGCTGCTGATGTTATTCTGGCTACTACAACAAGCACTCAGGACAGCGGACTTTTGGATGTCCTGATTCCTGAATTTGAAAAGCAAAGCGGCTATAAGATTAAGACCGTAGCGGTTGGTACGGGAGCGGCGCTGGCTATGGGCGAAAAAGGCGAGGCGGACGTACTGCTGGTCCATTCACCAGCCGACGAAAAAAAGCTGGTAGACAGCGGAGCAGGAATCAATTACCAACTGGTTATGCATAATGATTTTATTATTATAGGGCCGAAAGATGATCCGGCAAAAATAAGCGGCTTAAAAACTGCCTCCGAAGCTATGAAAAAAATTGCTGAATCGGGCAGTATATTTATCTCCCGCGGGGATAATTCGGGAACTCATAAGAAAGAACTCAAGTTATGGGAATCTGCAGGAATAACCCCCAAAACAGGAGCAACCTACCAGGAGACCGGACAGGGTATGGGACAGACGTTAATTATAGCAGAGCAGAAGTTAGGTTATACACTGACGGATCGTGCTACTTACCTGGCCCAGCAAAAGAACCTCAGTCACCTGGTTATTTTAGTGGAAGGCGAAAAATCCCTGCTCAATATTTATCATGTAATGCAGGTTAATCCAGAAAAATTCGCCAATATAAATGCAGATGGCGGTAAAGCTTTTGTTGACTTTATGGTTTCTCCGGCAACTCAAAAAACGATCTCCACTTTTGGGGTAGATAAATACGGGCAGCAGTTGTTTACTCCAGACGCCGGGAAAAAAGAGGCTGATCTAGGTAAGTAGATAAATGTTACCGTCCGGGGGTAATGTATTTTGGAACTGATCTGGAATGGTATAATAAAGGCAATAATAGCGCTTGCCACACTAGATCCGGAAATAATGGAAGTTGCCTTGCTTACCCTCCAGGTTTCCGTTGCAGCGACATTGGTCAGTTTATTAATCGGCATTCCCCTGGGCAGTGTTTTAGCTTTAAGCCAATTCCCGGGACGCAACTTCCTTGTCAGTATCGCCAATTTCGGGATGGGATTGCCGCCGGTTGTCGTAGGCCTTTGGGTAAGTATCTTTTTATGGAGATCAGGACCGCTGGGATCCTTGAATATGATATATACTCCTTATGCCATGATCATCGCGCAGGCGGTAATCGCATCCCCAATTGTCATAAGCCTCACTTTGGCTGCCATTCAGCAGATTAATCCCCAGCTGCGCCTGCAGCTGACAGCGCTTGGCGCTAACCGGACACAGATGGCCTGGACCCTTGTAAAAGAGGCCCGGCTGGGTTTGCTGGCCGCGGTCATGGCCGGTTTTGGCGGGGTAATTTCCGAAGTGGGCGCCTCGATGATGGCCGGCGGTAACATTAAGGGAATGACCAGGGTATTTACTACGGCTACGGTAATGGAAGTATCCAAAGGCAATTTTGATGTCGCTATCGCTCTCAGCATTCTGTTGATGCTGCTGGCTTATGGTGTTACGGCGATATTAACCGCTATACAGCAGGGAAGAAACAACCGATGAGCAAAATCGTCGAAATAATTGATCTGACACTTGTGCTTCAGGGTAAAACAATCCTGAAAATTCCCTATTTTTCTTTGGACAGGGAAGAATCGATCTGTTTGACAGGTCCCAACGGGGCGGGAAAAAGCACCCTTCTGTTCGTCATGGCGGCATTGCAGGAGCCTACTGCCGGAACAGTCTCTTTATTCGGTAAGAATGTTAAGGATCAGTCATTTTTTGAATTGCGCAGGAGAATAGCTGTGGTCTTTCAAAAACCAATGATGTTCGACCTGACGGTAATAGAAAACCTGGAGCTTGGACTGAAGTATCGCGGCATGAACCGCAGAGAAAGGGAGAAAAGGATCTATCCCTGGCTGGAGAAAATGAAACTTACCCACCTTACCAAACGGCGTGCCCGTTCACTTTCGGGAGGAGAAGCCCAGCGTGTAGCCCTTGCCCAGGCTTTAATTTTGAAACCGGAAATCATTTTTCTGGACGAACCATTTGCCAACCTGGACAGGGAAATGCGCCAGGGATTAATTGATGAAATTGGTAAAACACTAAAAGCGGAAAAAATCGCAACGGTAATGATAACTCACCACAGGAAAGAGGCCGCAGCAGTATCTGACAGCATCTACCATATGGAAGACGGAGAAATTATTAACCGTGAGTTTTTAACCTTTCAAAACAATCCTGGCTAATATCTGCGCCAAATGGTATTGCCTGGTTAAAGCTCGATTTATGGCTGGGAATCCAATTCATAGCCAAAAAACGGCTGTGGCGGCCAAAAATTTTCTGTGAACCTTGAAAACCGATCGCCAGTTGTGTCAAAATAGACTTGGATTTGTTGCTGACAGCGGCAATCAGGCAAGTAAAGGGAGAAAAAATGACAGAACTTTTTAAAGTAGCAACCGTGTGTGAGGCCCGGCGAATCATTTGGGAAGAATATATCCGGCAGCAAAAAATTGAAATAGTTCCTCTTTTAGAGGCTTTGGGCCGGCGTACGGCCAAGGAAATATTCGCCGGTGATAATTTGCCCGGTTTTACACGCTCCACAATGGATGGATTTGCAGTGCGCGCCCGGGATACTTTCGGCGCTTCCGAGTCGCTGCCGGCTTACCTGGAAATTGCAGGGGAGGTTTTGATGGGCCAGGAACCCATGGGAAGACTGGAAGCGGGCAAGGCGTGGCGAATTGCTACGGGCGGTATGCTGCCGCAGGGCGCAGACGCAGTGGTGATGGTAGAGTATACCGAGAACCTTGACGAAGATACTATAGGTGTTGTTAGACCTGTGGCGCCTGGCGAAAACCTGATCTTAAAAGGCGAGGATGTTGTTTGCGGCAGTCCTGTTCTTCAGCCCGGAAACCGCATAAAAGCACAGGACCTGGGAGTCTTAGCCGCTGCCGGAGTAACTTCAGCAGAAGTGTTCTGCAAGACGCGCGTGGGCATTATCTCAACTGGTGACGAGATTGTTCCTCCCGATCAGAAACCTCCCCCGGGAAAGGTCAGGGACATCAATTCATATTCGCTTTTTGGAGCTATTGTCGAAGCTGGCGGTGAACCGGTACAATACGGCATAGCCGGTGATGACTTTCAGAGAATACACGGGCTGCTTGCCCTGGCGGTTGAAGATAACGACATTGTACTGCTCACCGGCGGAAGTTCCGTTGGGACGAAGGACATGGCTGTACAGGCAATAAGTTCGCTCGGCAAACCGGGGGTACTTTTTCATGGTCTCGCCATCAAGCCGGGCAAACCTGCCATCGGGGCTGTAGTTTCTGGAAAACCGGTTTTTGGCCTTCCGGGACACCCGGCTTCAGCTCTGGTAGTCTTTTACCTTCTGATTGATCCGCTGATCAGACTGGGAAGCTACCCGAAAGAAAATGAAGAGTTTTTGGAATTTCCCGTATGCGCCAGGATTACACGCAACCTTCGCTCAGCCCCCGGCCGGGATGATTTCGTTCAGGTAAGGCTGGTCTCTGCAGAGGGCGAACTTTGCGCTGAACCTGTTCTGGGTAAGTCTGGCCTAATCAGTACGCTGGTTAACGCAGACGGCCTGGCTAGAATACCTGCCGGCAAAGAGGGCGTTCAGGCGGGGGAGATTGTCAGAATAAAGCTGTTTTAGGAGAAAAAGATGGGGCGAAATATTTATCTCGAAGATATACCCTTGGAGAAAGCAATTGAAAAATACCTTCAAGAACTGGACAAAATAGGCGCTTTAAAACCTGCGCCGCCCGAGCTTATCCCGGCGGAAAATTCTCTTCACAGAATTACGGCGCAGCCGGTCTATGCAAAGGGTTCATCTCCTCACTACCATTCTGCGGCAATGGACGGATATGCCGTAATGGCGGCGAGCACGTTTGGCGCAAAAGAAACTTCCCCTCTTCAACTCCGTTCGGAGATAGACGCGATACCTGTTGACACAGGAGACCCCCTGCCGGCGGGCTGTGATGCCGTGATTATGATTGAAGATATCCATCCGGTCAAAGAAGGCATTATAGAAATAATTCAACCGGCTTATCCCTGGCAGCATGTCAGGGTAGTAGGAGAGGATATAGTCGCCACTGAAATGATTATTCCCTCCAACCACAGGGTTAGGCCGATAGATATAGCCGGCTTGCTGGCCGGTGGGGTAAATGAAATCGCTGTACGTCCAAAGCCTTATGCAGCTATAATTCCCACCGGAGATGAGATAATTGAGCCCTGCGCTGAACCTGCGCCGGGTAAAATAATTGATTTCAATTCTCGAGTTTTTGCAGCGATGATTGAAGAATGGGGCGGTTTGGCTCAGCGCCGGAAAATTATCAAAGACGATCCGCAGATGCTGCAGCAGGCCCTGGCGGCCGCTGTAAAAACAGCCGATCTGGTTTTAATCAACGCCGGTTCCTCAGCCGGCAGGGAGGACTTCACTTCCGAAGTCATCAGCAGGATGGGCAAGGTTGTGGCGCACGGGGTCGCCATCAGGCCGGGCAAGCCTGTTATACTTGGGATAATTGAAAACAAACCGGTTATCGGAATACCGGGCTATCCCGTGTCAGCTTACCTCTGCGCCGAACTGTTTGTTAAAAGAATCATTTATTACAAGCAAGCCCTGATTCCTCCCCCGCGGGAAAAGATAAATGCATTGATGTCCAGGAAACTGTATTCATCGCTTGGTGTTGAGGAATTTGTCCGGGTCAAGCTGGGGCGTGTCGGCGATCATGTAATAGCGACGCCGGTAACCAGGGGGGCCGGGGTAGTTATGTCTTTAATACGGGCTGACGGAGTTGTCCGCGTGCCCAGGTTCTCGGAAGGGATTGCTAAAGGAGAAATAACGGAAGTTGAGCTGCTGCGTTCTGATCATGAAGTGCAGGAGACTACTGTTATTATCGGAAGCCATGACAATACGCTTGATATACTGGCCAATTACATGCGGCTGTTCTTTCCGGAGGCGTCCGTTTCCAGCGCACACGTCGGCAGCCTGGCCGGCCTCACGGCTTTAAGAAAGAACGAGGCGCATTGCGCGGGCATACATCTTTTAGATGAAGAAACCGGCGAGTATAACGTTTCCTATTTAAAACGCTACTTGCCGAAAAAAGAAGTAATTCTGGTAAACCTTGTTTATCGACAGCAGGGATTGATTGTTAAAAAGGGAAATCCAAAAAGCATTTCAGGGCTTGAAGATTTAACAAGGCAGGATATAATTTTCGTCAACCGTCAAAACGGCGCCGGAACGCGCGTGCTGCTGGACTACAGCCTTAAACAAAAGGAAATATCGCCGGATAAGATAAAGGGTTATGACCGGGAGGAATACACTCATATGGCGGTTGCGGCTGCCGTTGCGGCAGGAGAGGCGGACTGCGCTCTTGGTATCCAGGCTGCGGCAAACGCTTTGAACCTTGATTTTATCAGCCTCGGAGAGGAGCGCTATGACCTGTGCATTCCGGAAGAACACTGGGAAACCCGCTATATCAAGCGACTACTCAGCGTAATCGAAAGTCCGGATTTTAAGAAGGAAGTCAGTTCCCTGGCTGGTTACGATCTTAGGGACTGCGGCAAAATCATGTGGAAAAGCAGTGAATAAAATTTTGGTTTTAAGACTATAGATCATGTTACCTAACAAGCAGCGTATATCGCTGCTTTAAAAATCTTTCACTTTTTTGCAGGGAATTTGTCTTAATTATAGTATATAATATGTATAATGTCTCCGAGTTTGGCAGGCCTTGTTAAAAAAGCATGGCGGCCAGGCCGACAGGGTGTAGGGGGAAACTCCTGCGCCTCCCATTGCGGAAAGGAGAAGACAGCTTTGATAAAGTGAAGCTTTGTCCTTTTTGCATTTGGGCAAAGCTTTTTCTTGTATAAAGCATAATTACAAGGAGGACAATATCATGAACTTGATGAAACATAATCAACTCTTAAAGCTGGGTCAAAATTTATTGGAAGCTCCCTGGCCAAAATGCGACCAAATAGCGCGGCAAATATATGAAATAGGCGGAGAAGAAGCAAAGAATGCTTTGTTGGAAGGATTAAAAGGAAAAAACCATCATATCAGATTGGCGTCCATTAAAATGTTAACTAAGTTTCATGATGCTTCCCTCGCCGGTTACATCAGGCCTTTTTTGGATGACCCTTTATACGAAACAAGAATGCAGGCGAAAAAATCACTGGAAGTACTAACAAAGGAAGAAGTTTCTGTGGGTTGACGCCGTCTGTCATTGAAAATTATTTTGTTACTTGAAAACCCCTCGGTTAAAAACCTACATATTTTGTATGGCTTTCCTTCATGCTTAAGGACTAGTCCTAATAGGTTACTCCCTTTTTCAATCTTATTTAAACCCTTACTCATTCTTTTTAGCTATTTTCTTTTAAATTCAGATATTTTACTATTTTTATAAGGAAATAAGTTGGAGTTACTCTTAAAAAGTGTTAAAGGCTCATTTTTAAATGGTTTTTAAAAAGAAAGGGGGAATTGCAAAAATAAAAAAGCAGGGTTTATATTCCTTAGTCTTTTTTCCATCCTGATTTACCCCCGTCCGGAGTTTAATTATTCGCTCCGTAAAAAATAAGGGCGGGAAGAACTTTTAGAAGCGCTGAAGCCAAAGTATCCTCATTTTCAGGCAGGTTATCTTTAAGTAAGAAAGATAAAGAGGGGGTATTTTAGTATTTCATCCGCGTGTTTGTTTTACTGTTGGCTGAAGAGATTTCGGCGGGCAGGAAAATGAATGATTAACCAGGCTGGAAAATTTCTGAGCTTATTGCGGAAAAGTTTAGGGAATGTGGAAGCGAAGGCCATTAAGTGCATAATGTATGTGTTGACAAACAGTACGAAGATTTGTTTAATTAAGCACGATGGTGACCAATAATTATCAACCTGCGCAGCTTAGAGCTTGGCTGCGGAGATACCCAGCGGGGCTAAAAAGATATGTAGAGGGGTTTAAAAATGAGGTACGCAGAGACAGGGTATTATTTAGAAGTTGATTTATCAACAGGAAACATTGAAAGGGTAGAATCCGACCCGAAATGGACCGAACTTTATATGGGGGGCTTGGGTACTAACGCTAAGATTTTGTGGGACAGGGTTCCCCCCGAAATCGAGCCCTTTTCTCCTGAAAATCTGCTTATTTTCAGCGCCGGCCTTTTAGGCGGCACACTTGCTACCGGCGCTAACCGGACCATTGTTTCTACCATTTCACCCCAGACCGGGTTAATGGCCTATTCAATGATGGGCGGTTTTTTTGCGCCTGAATTGAAGTATGCCGGCTTTGACAAAGTGATCATTCGCGGCAAGTCCGACAAACTGGTCTATTTGCTGATCAACAATGATAAGGTGGAAATACGTGACGCTTCTCATTTAAAGGGCAAAGGCGCTGTTGAAACTCAGGAGCTTATTAAAGAAGAGTTAAATGAACCGAAAGCCCACGTGGCCGCTATCGGTCTGGCCGGTGAAAACAAAGTCTGGTATGCCTCAATAGAGCAGGGCAGGTCCAGCTGCAGCCGGGCAGGGGTAGGCGCCGTAATGGGCGATAAAGGTCTAAAGGCGGTAGCTGTTCGCGGAACAAAAGACGTCAATATTGCCCGGCCAGCTGATTTTATCAAAGAATGCAACGGTGTGATGGACTATATCAAATACCGTGCAGATCATCCAATTAAGAATGTAGAGGCCATTTTCCAGAACTTGGGTTCGCCGCAAGAGATGTTGCTGGTTGATGAAAAATGGCATACCGCCGGTTTTATGTGGGGGAATGTCCGCACCAGAAGAAAAGACTTCTGGACCGAGGAAGTGGAAGAACAGTGGACGTCGGTTCAAGAAAGTGTCCGGAGGCGTCTGATAAGCTGCTATAACTGCCCGATGAAATGCGGAGGTCTGATTTCCGTACCGGGAAGTCCGAACTACATGATGAAATGCTTTTCGAAACTTACTTATACAATGGCTGCCTTTTCCGACCTGGCCTTTGGCTTTAAAATCGCCCAGATGGCCACGGAGTACGGCGTGGACGGATTCACCTGCCCGCAGGCTATGGCCTTCGCCCTTGAACTTCTTGAAGCCGGTATTTTAACTGAAGCAGACTTTCCGGGAATGCCGTCCGATACGGAAGGAAGATTTTACTGGCTGCTTGACAGGATTGTTCGCCGGGAAGGCATAGGAGATATTTTAGCTAACGGCACATACTGGGCTGCCCAGGCAATTGGCAAGGGCGCACAAGAGTACGCTCATAATAACATTAAGAAACATGAACAGCTTCCTCTCAAGTTAGGAATGCTGAACCCCGTTTATTTCCTTATGTATAGTACGGGTGAAAAAATAAATATTACGCAGATTGAAGGGCAGTTTCCCCAGGAGCCCTTCCCGACTATGGAATCGAGAGAGGAGTTTGTCAGCGACTGGATCCAGGTCCCTGATGAAAAGTTTAAAAAATATTTCCTGGATTGGAACGCACGCGGAGAAAACTCGAACCCCCTGTACCCGACTCCTGAAATTGCCGCTGAACTGGTTGACTGGATGGAAAGAATGCATTACATCGATGACGCCCTCGGGATATGCGCCGGTCTGTCGTCATTCCCCTTGAAGCCTCCCTATCACATACACAATTACCCGCGTTTCTTCTCGGCGGGGACCGGAGTCGATATGGATGAAGAGTCAATGACTCAGGCGGCCAGGAGAAACCGGACCTTGATCAGAGCTATCAATGTGAGAAGAGGCATGACCAGGGCGGACGAAAAGCCGCCGGAAGATCATTGGAGAAAGAGGTTCCCCGAACTTGAAAATCAACTCTTGGACGTTTACTACAAATTCAGGGGATGGGATGAACGGGGTATTCCCACAAAAGAGTATCTGCAGGAAATAGATCTGGGTTATGTTGCTGAAGACTTGGAAAAAAGAGGGATCTTAAAAAATGAGTAAAGTTAAGAAGAAAATCAAAAGAATCACGGTCGATATTGAAAAATGCAATGGCTGCCGTGCGTGCGAGGCGATTTGCTCCGCCTTTCACGCTGAACCGAAATACAGCACTACTAATCCGGAGAGGTCCCGTATCCGGTTGATGCGTCATCCGCTGAAAGACATATTTGTTCCTGTTTACGCCGGTGAATATACTCCGGCCGAATGTATGGGCAGAGACAAATATATAATTGAAGGAAGAGAGTACGACGAGTGCGGTTTCTGCAGGGCTGCCTGCCCTTCCAGGACGCTTTTCCATGAACCCGATTCCGGCCTTCCTTTAAAGTGCGATATGTGTGAAGACGATCCGCCGCAGGAAAAGCCGCTTTGTGTTCAGTGGTGCATAAACGACGCCCTGATCTATGAAGAAAGGGAAGAGGAAGTCGAAGAGACTGTTCAGATAGACGAAATTGAGATAGGAATTCAATCTTTGGCGGACAAGCATGGAATAGACAAGGTTGTAGAAATCATTAGCAGGATGTCACAGAAGAGCTAGAATTTTAATGGGAAAGAAGAGGAAAAAACGTGGAGACTGTAGCCCCCTTCAAAGAGGTTATAGATGAAATAAAAGGTTACGGCGGAGAAGCAGTTAAATTCTGCTACCAGTGCGGAAAATGCGATACTCTTTGTCCCTGGAACAAGGTCAGGCAGTTCAGCATGCGCAAGCTGATCCGGGAAGCTGCATTCGGTTTGACCGAGATCGAAAATGAAGAGATCTGGCGCTGTACTACCTGCGGAAGATGCGCTTTGAAGTGTCCCAGGGAAGTAAAGCAGATAGAAGATATGAAAGCCCTGCGCAGGATGGCCGCAGGATATGGTGTTTTCCCCACCGCTGTCAAACCTGTCCGCGGTGTAAGCTCCTGCCTTGAAGCGGATGGAAACCCGTTCGGCGAACCCCGTGATGCGAGGGCGGATTGGGCAAAAGGGTTATCCGTAAAAACATTCGAGGAAGGGATGGAATATTTATATTTCCCCGGCTGCTACTTGAGCTATGACGCACGGTTAAAGAAGGTAGCGCAGGCCACGGCAAAGGTACTCAATAAAGCCGGAGTAGACTACGGGATACTGGGCGAAAAGGAGAGTTGCTGTGGAGAAAGTATCCGCAAAACAGGCAATGAGGATTTATTTAAACGCCTGGCCAGGGAAAATATAAAAAACTTTATTGATCACGGTGTGAAGAAAATTGTCGTTTCTTCCCCTCATTGTTACCACACGTTTAAGAACGAGTATCCCGATTTTTCGGTGAACTTCGAGATCATCCATATCTCCCAGCTTTTATTTAAACTGATTGATGAGGGAAAGATTCAGATCAGCAAAGAGTTCGCAAAGAAAGTTACCTATCATGATCCTTGTTACCTGGGCCGGCATAACGGCATATATGACGAACCCAGGGAGGCCCTGAAGAAAATACCCGGCTTGGAACTGAGCGAAATGCCCGAGACGCGGGAAGACAGCTTCTGTTGTGGTATGGGCGGAGGCAGGATCTGGATGGAAACCCCCAAGGAAGAAAGGTTCGTCAACCTCAGGCTGGAACAGGCTGTCGAAATCGGCGCCGAGGTTCTGGTTACCACCTGTCCCTATTGCATCACCAATTTTGAGGACAGCAGACTGGTTATGAATTTTGATGAAGTCATCGAGATCAAAGACATCACAGAGGTCATTCAAGAAGTTATTTAAAGGACGGAGAGCCAAACATGCAGGAAGCGATTGACATAGCGGCTGCGAAGTTGGCGTTGGAAGTAACCTGCGATCGCTTTTCAGAAAAGGGATGGGTCAAGGTTCCGGTTTATGTTCCCAGCGAAAGGGAAGTGACTATTTATGTCAATCAGAAGGAACTGGTTACTATCCTGTGCACTCCGACCAAGCTCAATTTTCTCGTCCTCGGATTCCTGTACTCAGAGGGAATTATCTCGGGCATGGGAGATGTGGCGATGATGCGGGTGTGTGACGATGAATCCGAAGTCGACGTGAGGCTGGCTGACCCCGAATTTGAAGCGCCGAAAAAACGGAAACTTACTTCCGGCTGCGGCGGCGGTTATGCTTTTCAGACCGAGGGGAAAAAGGTTGAATCGGAGCTGGTCATTGCGCCGAAGGAAGTGTTTTCACTATTAAAGCAGTTTCAGGATCGGATGGATTTGTACCGGTTTAGCGGCGGTGTGCACGCCTCGGCTTTGTCCGATACCAAGAATCTGCTTGTAGTGTCTGAGGATATTGGACGGCATAACACACTGGACAAGATCCAGGGCGAATGCCTGCTCAAAGAACTGCCGACCAGAGATACAATTTTATTGAGCACCGGCCGCATTTCATCGGAAATGCTGTTCAAGGTGGCAAAGATGCAGGTCCCGTTGGTTGTTTCCCGTCATTCGCCGACGGGGGGCGCTGTTTTACTTGCTCAAGAACTGGGTATCACGCTGGTTGGCCATGCGCGTGGAAATCGCCTGTCGGTGTATTCCCACCCGGAGCGACTTGGCTGTGCAACAAATTAAGTAAGGTTACCCGGACGTACGGGAACTTAATACCTGATGAGGTGGAAGGAAAGTGGAAAAAGAACAAATTGTAGAACAGATTTCCCGGCTTTGCGGTGAAAAAGAATTTGGAGACGTAATGGTTGTTGGTGGCGGAATCAGCGGCATTCAAGCATCACTTGATCTTGCCGCCGCTGGTTTTAAGGTTTACCTTGTTGAGAAGGCCCCCAGTATTGGCGGCCACATGGCTCAGCTTGACAAGACCTTTCCGACCAACGACTGCTCCATGTGAATACTCGCGCCAAAACTGGTCGAGGTCGGCCGGCATCCAAATATAGAAGTTCTAACCTATACGGAAGTTGACAGCATAGAAGGGGAAGTAGGAGATTTTAAGGCAACATTAATTAGAAAACCCAGGTATATTTTAGAAGATAAATGTACGGGTTGTACTACCTGCGTGGAGTACTGCCCGGTTATATACCCTGATGAATTCAATCAGGATATATCCAAGAATAAGGCCGTCCATGTTTACTTCCCCCAGGCAATTCCGCTTGTCGCATATATCGACGAGAACTGTCTTTACCTTAAAGAGAACAAATGCCGTATATGCGAGGGAGTATGCCAGAACAATGCCATAGACTTAAGTCAGAAGCCTGAGAAGAAAGAGATTAATGTAGGAGCGATCATTCTTTCTACCGGTTTTGAACCGTATGATCCCAGGCTGAGAGAGGAATACCGCTACGGAGAATTTGTCAATGTTGTAACCAGCATGGACTATGAACGGTTGTTGTCATCTACCGGGGCATACGGGGGCGAGATACTGCGTGCTTCCGATTTGAAGCATCCCCATAAAATAGCCTGGATTCAATGCGTAGGTTCCAGACAGGTTCTGCCCGGCGGCAACAGCTATTGTTCGGCGGTATGCTGCACATATGCTCAAAAACAGGTGATTATCACAAAAGATCACGATGCGGATTGTGATTGCGTGATCTTCCATAACGATGTCCGCTCCTACGGGAAGGATTTTGAGCGCTTCTACGACAGGACAGCAGCCCTTTCCAAGATGAGGTTTATCAGGAGCTACACAACAATAGTAAGGGAAGACCCGGTAACCAAGAATGTTACCATACGGTATTCCACAACTGACGAGGGTGTTAAAGAGGAAGAATTCGATATGGTCGTTTTATCGGTCGGCTTGAATCCTCCTAAGAATGCAGAGGGTATTGCAAGCAAATACGGCATCGAGCTTGAGTCTCACGGTTTTTGCAAGCTCGATCCGACTAATCCGATGATTACAGACCAACCTGGAATATTTATCAGCGGAGCTTTCCAGGGTCCCCTGGATATCCCCGAGTCAGTCTTTAGCGCCAGCGGGGCAGGTTCGCAGGTCGGTGAACTCCTTGACTACAGACGGGGACACCTGTCCAAAGAGAGGATTTATCCGGATGAACGGAATGTTTCCCAGGAAGAGCCGAGGGTAGGAGTTTTTGTTTGCCACTGCGGAGCCAACATCGGAAGGATAGTCAATGTTCCTTCCGTGGTTGAATATGCCTTAACCCTGCCTAATGTAGTTTACGCCCAGGAGCATCTGTTCTCCTGCGCTACCAATTCCGCCAAGGAAATAACGGACATAGCCAAGGAAAAAGGGCTTAACCGTGTGGTTGTCGCCGCCTGTTCTCCCAGAACCCTTGAGCCGTTATTCCGGGATACACTGCGAGAGGCGGGAATTAACCAGTATTACTACGAAATGGCCAATATCCGGGAGCATAACTCCTGGGTCCATGCCAAGGAAAAAGAAGAAGCCACCCAGAAGGCCAAGGACATAGTCCGGATGAAAGTAGCCCGGGCCTGTCTCTTAGAGCCCCTGCAGGAATTTGAACTGCCGGTAAATAAAAATGCGCTGGTAGTCGGCGGAGGCATAGCCGGTATGACCTGCTCTTTGTCCATAGCCAATCAGGGGCATGATGTTTACCTTCTGGAAAAGGATGCCCAGCTTGGAGGAATAGCGCGCAGGCTGCATTCCACCCTGGAGGGGCTGGATGTTCAGGCTTATTTGAGTGATTTGATCAAGCAAGTATACCAGCACCCTTTAATCCATGTGTATGAAAATGCTGCAATCACGGAGGCTTCTGGTTATGTGGGTAATTTCGTAACCAGGGTGCAGTCCGGCAGAGGGCTTACGGAAATAAAACACGGCGCAGCCGTCATCGCAATAGGCGCTGATTTATACACGCCTACCGAATACCTTTACGGGGAAGATGATAGGGTAATGACCAACCTCGAGTTGGAGGAGAAAATCTTCCAGGAAGACGAAAAGGTTGTCAACGCCGAGAGTCTTGTGATGATCCAGTGCGTGGGCTGCAGAAATGAAGACAGAAATTACTGCAGCAGGATCTGCTGCAGCCAGTCGATAAAGAACGCCTTGAATCTGAAAGAGAAAAACCCCGATGTGGATATATACATCCTCTTCCGGGATATGAGGACGTACGGGTTTAAAGAGGACTATTACAGGGGAGCGGCAAGTAAAAATGTAAGGTTCATCCGCTATGAGCCGCAGGATCCACCCGAGATTGAACCGGCCAAAGAAGGCGGCAAGAGCATCTTAAGGGTTACGGTGACAGATTATGTTTTAGATAAGAAACTTGAACTGGACGCTGATATAATTGCTCTGGCTGCCGCAGTTCTTCCCTCGGAAGCAACCAAGGAAATAGCCGGGTTATTCAAGGTGGTTTTAAGCCCGGACGGCTTCTTCAAAGAAGCCCATGTCAAATTAAGACCTGTAGAGTTCGGTACAGACGGCGTTTACCTTTGCGGGATAACTCACTATCCCAAGTTTATCCAGGAAACGATTAACCAGTCTTACGGAGCTGCAGGCAGGGCTTTGACGCTTCTATCACGTGATACGGTCACCGCTTCCGGGTCCGTCTGCGAGGTGGACGAGAACAGGTGTATTTCGTGCGGGGCGTGTATCACAGCATGTACTTACGGCGCCATAGATTTTTATGAGACGCCGACAGGCAGGAAGGCAAGAGTAAATCCTGTCCTGTGTAAAGGAGACGGCCTGTGCAACACAAAGTGCGCGACAAATGCGATTATGCTCAAGCACTTTAATGATCAAGAGATCTTAAGCGAAATTGACGCGCTGTTTCCCGAGGCTGAGGAAGAGATCGAAGCAGAAGGTGAAGAAGCAAAGGTTGTAAATCTGTAAGATATTATTGAACTAATAGGCGGGATTAAGGAGGTGAGAACGAATGAGTACAGAAAAGTTTAAACCAAAGCTTATAGGCTTTGTATGCCACTGGTGAGCCTACGGCGCCGCTGATTTGGCTGGAGTTTCCAGACTACAATACACATCTGAAATGAGACTCGTTCGCGTCATGTGTTCCGGTAGAGTCGACATGTCGTTTGTACTCCGGGCTTTCTCAAGAGGAGCGGACGGGGTGTTTATGGGTGGCTGCCATCTGAATGAATGTAACTACATTACTCATGGTAACTTCCATGCGCTGAGCATGGTGAATATAACAAGAGCGCTGCTGAAGCATGTAGGGCTGAATCCGGAAAGGTTAAAGCTCAAGTTCATGTCCGGCAGCGAAGCGAATGTTTATGTTGAAGGCGTCAATGAATTTGTCAAGAAGATAAAGGAACTGGGGCCTCTTGGCAAAGGAGAAGGAATGGACGCAAGCGCTTTAAAAGCTAAACTTGAAGCAGTTACAAACCTGATACCCTACATCAGGCTGGTGGAAAGAGAGAGGCTCAGGGGGCCGTTCAAGACAGAAGAAGAATGTAATGAATTCTTCGCCAGTGACGAGTTTAAAGGGCTATTTAAGGAAACAATTGCGGATAAATTGGCAGTGGGCCAGATCGTCGCTCTCCTGCGGCAGCAGCCCCTTACAACCCCGGAGATCGCCAAGGCGTTAGGCCTGACCCCGTCTGAAGTGTCAAGGCACCTGATCAGTTCGTCAAGGCAAAAGTTTGTCAGGTATGACGAAGGCCTGAAGCGGTACGCGCTGGCTTAAGGCGAAGAGCAGGCGGAGAATTAAAGGGAAAAAAGGAGATTCAGACAGGCTATGGATATGGATAAAGTAGATCAAATTATTGATAAACATAATTGTGAGGCCAGTTCCCTAATTCAAGTTCTACTGGACATTCAGGGCGCAAACAACTGGCTTCCCAAAGAAGCGTTGGACAGAGTAGCCGAGAGATTGCAGGTTCCTTTAACCAGGATACAGCATATAGCTACCTTCTACAAAGCTTTCAGCGTAGTTCCCAAAGGGCGCCACGGGGTTCACATTTGTCTGGGTACTGCCTGTCATGTCCGTGGCGCATCGCGTATTCTCGACACCGTACAGGACATAACCGGACTTAACCCCGGCGAAACAGACCTGGATTTGAAGTTCAGTCTGGAAACCGTTAACTGTCTTGGTTGCTGCGCATTAGGGCCGGTGATGGAAGTCGACGGTAAGGTCTACGGCAAAATGGCGCCTGCCAAGATAGCAGACGCGCTAAAAAATTATGATTAGGGTGAAATTATGGCTCGTATAAATTCGTCCGCTGAATTGGAAGAAGTAAGAGCGGCCATATTGTCAGCAAGGGATCCAAATAAACCTTGCATTTCAATATGCGCCGGCGCCGGTTGTGTCGCTTCCGGCGCAAGTGAAGTAATAGCAGCCTTTAAAGAAGAGATTGTCAAACGGGGCTTGGAGGCCGAAATAGACACCAAGGGAACCGGCTGCCCGGGATTTTGTGAAAGAGGTCCTATTTTAGTCATCTATCCTGACGAAATATGTTATGTCCAGGTGCAGCCCGGAGACGTTCCCGAAATTGTCAGTTCCATAAAAGAAAAGACGGTCGTCGAACGCCTGCTCTTTACCGACGCGGCAACAAATGAGAAGGCAGTTCATGAGTATGATATCCCCTTTTATAAAAATCAGGAGAGAATCATACTCGGCAACAACATTAAAATCGATTTCAAGAGCATCGAAGACTACCTTGCCATTGGCGGTTACGCCGCCCTATCCAAGTCTTTATTCCAGATGAGCGAAAAGGACGTCTTGGAAGAAGTCAAAAAATCGGGACTGAGAGGAAGGGGAGGCGCTGGTTTCCCGACCGGGAGCAAATGGGAAGGATCCAGTAAAGCCCCCAGCGATATCAGGTATGTAATAGTCAACGCTGATGAAGGTGATCCCGGAGCATTTATGGATCGGGCCGTTCTTGAAGGGAACCCTCATTCAGTGCTTGAGGGGCTGGCTATCGGGGCCTATGCTGTCGGCGCTTCTGAAGGCTATATTTACTGCCGGCAGGAGTACCCGCTGGCGGTAGAAAATGTGAATCTTGCCATCAGGCAGGCAGAGGAGTATGGCCTTTTAGGGGATAATATCCTTGGCACGAACTTTAATTTCAAGGTTAAAGTCCATATGGGGGCCGGCGCTTTTGTCTGCGGCGAGTCCACAGCCTTGATGACAGCCCTGGAAGGGCGGCCCGGAGAACCCAGACCGAAGTATGTCCGTTCCAATATTAAGGGGCTATGGCAAAAACCCAGCGTATTGAACAATGTGGAGACCTGGGCCAATGTGCCGCTGATTATCAACAAGGGCGCTGACTGGTTTACTCAATACGGAACCGCAACCAGCAAGGGCACGAAGATTTTCTCCCTGGTCGGCAAAATCAATAATACCGGCCTTGTGGAAGTGCCCATGGGTGTTACCTTAAGAGATATTGTTTTTAAGATCGGCGGAGGAATCCCCGGAGGCAAGAAGTTTAAAGCGATTCAGACCGGAGGGCCGTCCGGCGGATGTATCCCTGAGAGCATGCTGGATCTGGAAGTCGGTTTTGACGAACTTACCAAAGTCGGTTCGATGATGGGTTCCGGCGGAATGATCGTCATGGACGACGAGACCTGCATGGTCGATGTCGCCAGGTACTTCCTGGAATTCCTTACCGATGAATCGTGCGGTAAGTGTGTTCCCTGCCGTGAAGGAATCAGACAGATGCTCAAGACCCTCACCAACATCACCAAAGGAAAAGGAAAAGAGGGCGACATAGAGCTTCTGGAAGAGTTGGCTGAAACAGCCGTTGAAGCCGCCCTTTGCGCTTTAGGAAAAAGCGCCCCGAACCCGTTCTTAAGCACGCTGAAATACTTCAGGGATGAGTATGAGGCGCACGTTTACGAGAAGCGGTGCCCCGCCATGACCTGTAAAGAGTTAATTGCCTTTCATATTGACCCGGCCCTTTGCCAGGCCTGTATGGTTTGCGCCAGGAAATGCCCGACAGGCGCCATTATCGGCGGCAAGAACATGATTCATGTAGTTGACCAGGAGAAATGCACAAAGTGCGGAACCTGCTTTGAGGTTTGCCCCCCCCGTTTCCGCGCTGTGAAGAAGATTTCCGGCGAGCCCGTTCCGCCTCCTATCCCTGAAGAGCAAAGAGTTATTGTCCGGGGCAAAGGAAAGGGGGCAGCGGAAAATGAGTGATATAGTCTTAACGATTGACGGAAAAGAAGTAAAGGCCAAAAAAGATATGACTGTCCTGGAAGCGGCAAGAAGCGCCGGGATACATATTCCCACCTTGTGTTATGACGAGAGGATGGAGCCTTATGGGGCCTGCCGTCTCTGTGTAGTAGAAATAGAACAGCGCGGCTGGTGGAGGCTGGTTGTTTCCTGCGTTTACCCGGTAGAGAATAATCTGGTCGTCAAAACCAGGTCCGAGAAGATAGACAGGATCCGTAAAACAATCATCGAACTGCTGCTGGCTCATGCTCCGGACGCGTTTGAACTGGTGGATTTGGCCAAAGAGTACGGGGCGGACAGGAACCGTTTCGAAAAAGAACCGTCATTCTGCATTCACTGCGGCCTTTGTGTCAGGTACTGCGCCGAGATTAAAAAGGAGTTCGCCATCGGCTTTATCAACAGAGGGACAAAACGGGAGATCAGTTTTATTCCGGAGATAGCTTCCAAGGTATGCTGGGATTGCAAGGAATGCTTCCCGCTTTGCCCGACAGAAGCTCTTCAGGCGGCTTTCGTTTTAGCCAGGGCGATGTCATTCCCCTCGCTTGATTATGACGCTAATGTGCAGGGGAAATAGGGATCAAGATTTAAAAAAAATGGACAAATAACGGATAGTTTTTCTGTTGTCAAATTCATAATACTGATTATAAAGCGGCCTGGGAATACCGGGCCGCTGCTTTTTGGGACGACAAGGGCAAAAAAATAGAGCACCTCAGGCTCAAGGGCTCGAAAAACGCTGTGACTTCGTATAGGCTATCTGATACTATACAATTTATTCTGATTTACCATATTGCCTGCCTATATTCCAGCACTTGCCGGCTGCTTTGCCAATTGACCAGTATTGGATACCGGTCATATCAAATAATAAAGGATTTACTTTTGAAAGATCGACTTTTCCGTCTGTCAGCACATTTTTATCGGCATATGTTTCAACTATTTCGCCAATGAAAACATCAAATTGCGGCAGTTCGTAAACATCATAAAGCTTGCACTCCATAGACAAAGGGCACCCGGCAATAATTGGAGCCGTCTTGAGCTCGCCGTAGAAGACCTCGAATACTTGAGATTTGTCAACTGCTTTACCTGAAAAAGTACCCACATAATCGGCAGGAACCATATTCTCCACTGACATCAGGTTTATACTAAATGTCTTTGTTTCTTTTATCCCGGCATTGGTGTAATGCATCTTGCTCATGCTCAACGAAATAAGATGAGGCTGATGCCTTGTTAATATTCCAACATGCGCAATAGCTATGAAATTCGGCCTGCCGTTGACCATAGCTCCCACGACGGTCACAGGCATTGGATACAGTACGTTCTTGTTTCCAATCTTTATTTTCAGGGGCAACACTTCCTTCAACCAGAGGAACCCTTTTCAAATATCTTCCGGCTGCTTTTTATTCACTGCCGCCGGAGCAAGGGATTGTTTTAATGGGCAGGTCGATGCGGGTTAATAATTCGCTTTCTGGGACCTCCATCGGCGAGTTCAAGTAATATTCATAAAAAACACCGAGAAACTCATAGCCGTGCTCAGCGATCCATTCGAACATTTCGGTGTATAATTTCTCCATGCCTGCGTATGACCCTTTATACACACAGGAAATCACCCGGCCCGGCGGTATCTGCCCGGAGAGAATCTCCTCTTTCCCCGGCAATTGTTTGGCAACAGGGAACCCAAGTTCGACTTCAAGGTTCTGCATGTCAAGGTTGTAATAAGCGGTAAAAGGGGCAAATGCCGGCTGTTCACCCAGTTCAGTCAGATAGGCTATTATTTTCGTATAGCTTTCCCCGATTATTTTCTGCAGACCTTCCAAAGAAGTCTTGGCTTTGATAAATAATATCGGTTGAAGGTTTTGTTCTTTTAGTTCAATATTCCAAGACATATCCACCGCTCCTATTCATACTTTTTTAACGTTGTCTCAAACCAGATTATAACATTTTAAATTCAGTAATATCAACATCAGGAAATTTCTCATAGTGTATACGTTCACTTTGTTAATTATCAAGAGAAAATAATAAATTATTACTGATGAATTGTTTAAAGCGGCTGGTATCTATCATAGTAATTACTCCCGAATTGTTTCGGAGAAGGGTGGGTAGCTTTGACCACAGCTGAATCCTAAAGAGATCTGTTTTGGTAATCAATATGTAGGGATACAAGGAACCATTTTTTATAGCGCGCAGGCTTTCCGGTAAAGCTCGATATTTTGTTTAATATATGTGGCATATTTAATTTTTAAAGGCTGTTCAGCCTTAGTTATATTGTGATTAATACTAAAATTATCTACGGACAAAACATATTTATTAACATCAAAATATTCCTCATAACAAATAAATGCAGATGGATTATCCGTTAAAATTTTAGCACCGCAGGCGACTGCTTCAACAACAATGTTAGAAAAATCGGGGATAGGATTATCATTAACTAAATGAAATAGAAAATCAATCTTTTGTAGGAAGGACGGCATTTTCCAGGGAGGAATAAAATCTAGAAATTTTACTTTATCCGGCTTATATTGAGCTAAAAAATCAGCTTTGCCTTTCCCTTGGGCTAAGAAAAACAGGCTTGAATCAAATGAAAATCCGTCCCAATAACTTAGAATTCTGTCAAGACCCTTATGCTGCCAATAATAATTTATTTTGCCGATATATGCAAAGCTAATCTGATTTTCTTCTTTGGCTTCCGGATGAAAGTAACGTTCATCCGGGACATAACGGGGAAGATTGACCAAGTTGTTGTTAAGAATGCCCAAGTCTGTTTTGTCAGTTACTATAGCGGATGCGTTTGAAAGTGTTCTTTTCAACAGCTCGTTTAATAGTCCTTTGTCCCAAAATTTGGCTAAATCACTGCCTCCATGCCGGACAATATACGGTATCCCGGTAATTGTGCCTGCCAAAAAAGCGGCTATTCCATAGGGAATAAGGTAATGGCTGTCGATAAGATCTATTTTGTATTGGTTACATACACCCAGTAATTTGTTAAGCAATTTTTCTTGAAAAAGTTTTGAATACGGGATATGCCAGGGTGTTTCTTGTTCTATATTGTGAATGAATATTCCTTCCGGTAAAAGAAAATCTTTCCCGCAGGATCCAATCTTATAATCATCTTCAACAGCCAAGGCATTGGTTACTACGTGAACTTCCAGGCCTGCCTCAGCCAAACCACGGGCAAGCCAATATGTTTTAGAAGCTATACCTCCCTGAATTGGCGGGAATTTACTAACTATACATATTTTCAAATAGACCACCTGCCAAGGCTTCCTCCAGGCAGAAAGCCGGTTCAAAATTTCCGTTTTTATGAAAGTAAAAGTAAAAAAATAAATCGAACATAAATATATCAATTTTGTTCGTCAGGTATTGTTTGTAATAGTGACGTTGAACATAAGCGTCGCTAACATTGTTGTTAATAAAAATCCTTACTTGATTGTCGAGTTGATTAAGCGCAGCAGGCATGCCAAATTTCTTTCTGTTACAAATAGCTTCCAGGCCATAACGGGCAAAAAAATTCATTGCAGCGTCTTTTAACAGCAGCTTTGTGACGCCGGGTTTTGGGGCTTTGTATTCTACCGGCATATCACCAGCCAGTTTTACTATATCCTCATACAAATAAAATGGTCGGATTTCAAAACCAAAAGCGCCTGATGAACGGTCGACACTCCAGAGATGATAATTTGATAATGCGCTTTTTAATAATGCATTGAAAATATTTAAGCGATACTGTAATTCGTCCTCGGGAAGCGGGAAAAGCTGGTTCACCAATATAGCCAGTTTATCATTCGGAACGTTCTTTACAGCTTCTTTCAGGCGTATACGCAAACGGTCGGCGAAACCAAGCGGGTGTGTGTATGTCCAATAATATCCGCCGAAGAGTTCATCTGCGCCCTCTCCTGTTAAGGCAACCTTGACATGCTGGGAGGCTTTTTTGCAAAGTAGATGAAAAGCCACACCACCCTGCAAGTCAAAAACACCGCCGGCAACAATATTTTCATAATGGTAGACGAATTTTGGCAGTTCAGCTAGATAATCCTGCAAAGTAACAGGTATTTCATAATGATCGCTATTTATTGCCTTTGCAACATCCCTGGACCAGGGCAGGTCCGGTGCATGATGGCTGTCCGTAAGATGGAAAGTTTTAATTTTCCCGTGTATTTCTTTACAAAGCACAGCCATTAAAGATGAATCTACGCCGCCTGAAAGATAAACGCCGACTTCATGAGCGCCATGTTCAGTAACCAACCTCATAGCGGCAGGTAAGGTATTAGAAAGCAGTGTTTTATGGAAGTAATAGTCTTCATTTGTGCCCGGAGAAGAAAAAGCGGTTGGCGGGACAGAATAGTTTTCGGAACAAATTTCATTTCCATCAAAAATTAGAACTTCTCCGGGGGTAACCTGCTTTATTCCAACAAAAAGCGTTTCATCCGAAGAATAAATATAACCAAAAGTTAAAATCTCTTGCAAAGCTGATTCGTTTAAATGGGGTTGACGGTCGGTCCATCTTAACAATGCTTTTATTTCTGAAGCAAAAGCAAGCTCATTTCCTCTCTGGCAATAAAAGAGCGGTTTTATTCCAAACCTGTCTCTAACCAAAATAAGCCTGTCGCCGTCAAGAATTGCAATGGCAAACATTCCTTTTATTTTATTGACAAATTCCAACCCGTATTTATGGTACATTGCCCAGATGACTTCGGTATCAGTACCAGTAAAGAAAGTATAACCTTCGTCTTCAAGTTTTTTTTGCCAAAAGCGATAATTATAGATTTCGCCGTTTAATAGTACTTGAGGCCCAATTTCGTCGCGGCAATAAGGAAAAGGAGCATCTAATTGACCAGTAATATGAAGCCTTGCGCTTCCAAGTGTATGTTTGCCCCCAATTATTTTTACAAAGCTTGCGTCTGGTCCGCGGTTGGCTATGGTTGAGGTCATCAGTTCTATCTTTTTTAGATCGTTGCTGCCGTAAACCCCACAAATACCACACATATTAATGTTCTTTTCTCTTGAAATGAATTAGCATTTCTTTTAACGCCCAATAAGCTAAAGCTGTTCCCTCATCAATGTAATGATAGGGCCACATTCCGTTAGGGAGCTGGTTTTTTAGTAACCAGTTCAATGAGTTTTCAAAAATAACTTCTGGGACCCTATCCGCATGTGCCAACAGTCCCAACGCCGCAACTGAAGTACACCAGGGGTCACTGCCGCACGGATGATCACGCCAGGGGGCAAAGCCGCCGTCGTCATTTTGGGAGGAAATAAGAAAAGAAATTAAAGAATTAACTAACTCCGGATTTTGAGTTGAATATTTATGCTTGCTAAAAGCCAAAATTGGCAGGGCTATTTTATAAGTCAGTCTTGGTTCTAGCTTTATCTCATCATTACAGGTTTTTTCCAACCATTTTAATACTTCTTTATCTATAAGTTCCGGGCACAGTATGGCAACCCATGAGGTATATGGTATCCTTGGCGTATCTCGGTTATTCCTTCCCCATCCCGCCCCGGATATTCTTTGTTCAGCCAACCAGTTAAGCCCTTTATTAAAAGGGCCTTCATATTCTCCAGATATTTTTCGTAAATATGCTATTGACCAGGCCGTTTCTTCAACATCAACCCATCCGCCATCTACTGACTGTCTATTTACTATATAGTCAGCTATATTAGTAAAAATTGTGTTCTCAGTGACTGGTATTTCTTCTAATAATACTGTTCCTACCCTAGCTATTCTTTCAGGATCAATTTTTTTGTCTAATCCTGTCTTTAACATCGAAGTCAGACTTGATGTGGCGGTAAATAACGCTTCTCCCATTCTCTTTCCACTCCGCTTTCCAATGACTCTATTAATTCAAGACATTCTTTACAATAATAGAATAATTGTTCACTTTTTCGATCGTCATTTGTTACGCGAAGCATTACTTTGTCTGGTGGAATTATTCTCTTGCAACGTGTACATCTTATATATGGCTCAGCACTTTGTGTCTCCCATGTAATTGTTAGATTAATATCTTCAATTGCAACAAGTGGATAAGGATATAATATTTCACGTTGCCATTTATATGGATAGTTGCCTCCATATTGATTACTAGTCCTTTCATCTATAAACTGATTAAATTTATGAAATAAATCTTTTCTTAAGCCAGATTTTAGTTCTTCACCGAGTTCTCCTACTACAGTTATTTTTGTTTTACTTGTTTTTTGGATTTCATCTAATAAAGTGATTATTCCTGGGAGATAAAGATGATTCTCCTTATATATAAGCTTTTTGATCTTTTTATGCTCCTTATCTTTCTGATCAAATGTTTTTTCAAAACTGTCTCCTTTATTTACATCAATAAGGGCTCCCATATTAGCACAGATAACTGAGCAATCTTTTAATCGCTTGTATAGGCTGTGAGTCCAAACAGTATCACCTGTAAAACCAATTATTTTGTTATCATTATTATCCCTTAGTATTAAACCTACGCAATTGGCATTTTCTTGTAAATCTTTATGATACGCAGGAACCGCGCTTAGATAGAAATGTATCTTCTCATTTCCAATTTCATATAATTCAGTTTCAACTAGATTGTGTCTATCAGGATCAACAACTATAACATCCTTGATATAATCGCGGCTGTCTGATATTATCTGAAAAAAATGATCGAAACACGATGGTGTTAGTATCACTGTTACTTTTTTGGGAGGCCATTTATATAATTTTCTGACTCCTCTTTTGTTCATCTCATGAATTAGTGTCATAAGGCCGCGAAAATCAACAGAATGATCTATGTGTGAATGTGTTATGGCAATTGCAGTAATATCCTTTATGGAAAAGTTATGCTCAATAAAATTTTCGATAAAATCATAACCGGGATCAACAACTACCCCATCTTCTATATTACCATTGTCACCTACTTTGTAAACAAAATAACCTCCACCTCTACTACTAGTTGAGTAACTCCCAAGAGCTGGTGTAAAAGACTGCCATTTTCGCAATACTGTAAATGCATAACGCCCAGTGAGTTGTGGCCAATAGCTACTATATATTAAATTTTTGTCAAATTTTTCAGTATTGTATCGCAAACATTGAGTATAATAATCCTTATTAATAATAATATTTGCAAAGTCCTTAACTATTTCAAGTCTATCGGGAAAATTATAATCCATTTCAGCCTCTTTGTTATTCTCGCCTAATAATAATAGCCTTCGAACTGATTTGACTTTTTGATAACTGGAGGGTTTGTTTTCTTTGTGAGTAAGTCTATGACAATATCTTATCTCTATATCTTTAATTTTTTGGCGACAATCATCATTTGTAATACTGTCATCATCATTTATTTCTTCGAATATTTCCACTATTAGTTTTAGAATCTTCTCTTTGTTTGGAATCCATGGGTCTTGTTTGAGTCTCTCAAAAATATAATTTAAGATATCTATTAAAGTACCTAATAAATCCTCTAATAGATCCTTTCCTTTTTCATGATTTTTATTTTTTGATGCTTTTATGTATAACTGAAATGCTTCTAGCCAATAAAATGAAGCTTGTGTTCTTTCATCTTCATTTCTTTCTTCTTTAAATAAATTATTATATATAGTTTCTTTAAGAAATTTATATATTTCTTCGTTTTTTTTACTACTTAGATTTTCTCTTGTGTCCTCAATATTAAGCTTGGCTATTAAGAAATTATATTTCCTCTGGATATCATAATTTTCTTTATGTGTTTCAAGCATTATTTCTATATTTTTTATTTCTTCATTAACATTTAAATTAGAGCTTTCAAGCATCGCATGAACCTTTAGTATCATACTGTCTATTATTTTATACTCGGTTGATAAAAAAATAAATCTAGGAACATTATAATTCTTATATTTCTTTATAAAAGTATTGAGTATATCTATGCTTTCTTTTCCTCTTTGTAGTTTAATTAGTACTTCAGCCTTATGATATATTGCTGGTAAATAAACATACATCTTCCATAAATCTGTATCGAAATCATATCCGTACCCAAGATATTTTTCTCCCTCCTTTTTTATTTTAAAAGTATTTATTATTTCATCATAATGTTTTAATGCATTTTCCCTGCTCTCTTTATTCTCGTGATGTGACAACCCAAGAGCTTTATTATATAACCCAAGTAATTCATAATGACAGGCTTCTTCAGGATAGTACTTTAAGGATTTCTCAGCATAACCAGTATTCAGATACCCAGAACAACACTGGCTAATTTCATTATAGAAGAGAATAAGAAATTTTTTCTGTCCAAAATCTTGGGGTTCTTCTTTGCATTTAATAATGCCAAAATCTTGCTCGTATATATCAGGTAATTTCGAAAGTAAATATTCAGCAATTTCATCTATAAGTTTAGAAGCCTCATTGGTTCCAATGCTTTGTAAAATGGCACGTGTTTTCTTAGCTAAAAAAAGATGTTTCCAAAAAGTAGTGGCATGATTAGATATAGCTTTATCATCTATTTTTAATGAACACTTTTCATAATTTCGGAGTTTTTGAATAACCAACCCATGTTGGTTGGTATCTTCTAGTTCGTTAAAGTCAGCTAAAATATCACGATCATTGCATTTTACATCTATATTTTGGTAATTCTCATCATCAATAAAAATATCATAAATAATATTCAAGGTTTCAAAATCTAGATCAGTTAGTTCTTTACGATCAATAATCATTTCTCAACCCCCTAGGCAAAAAACAAATAAACAGTAATCAGAAATTATCTGCAACCATGACAGGATGAGCATTGTTTGCAGATAAGTTTTCCCGTGGCTTTTTCAATAGTTTCTTCTGCAATGCGCATAGATTCCTGCTTTTCCAAAACTGGTTCCTTATAGGGCTTTTTAACCATGGTTAATCCTCCTTTATTTGGCTAATAATTTTTTCATGAAATAACTGCCGTAATATTTTTTGAAGATCATTTTGTGCCCTGTTTTCATCAACGTCAAATTGTTGAAGCAGTTTAAAAACCAATGATTCAAAGTTATTTCCTTCACTTATCTTTTGTAAAATAAACATGGAGACATCATTAAGGTTAAAGATGTCACCATTAACAATATTGAAAAGCCAGTATTTATCTAGTTCCTCTATTTGGTGTAAGATAAAATCTTCGTTTAGTTTGAACTTTGACTGTGGTTTTATTTCCAACATTGAGGGTCCTCCGCAAGGTAATCTCCGTTTAGATAATAAGCCGCTGCACGGCAACCACGGCAAACAGGCAGCAATTCGCAATTGTTGCACTTACCCTTCAGGTTGCGGGAATTGCGGATTTCCCATAATAAATCAGAACCATACCATATTTTATACAGTCCGTCACTTAGAATGTTACCCAATGGTATCGGTAAGCGCCGGCAAGGGTATACAGTACCGTCATGCATAATGGTAAGAGCATTTGTACCAATAGAACACATGGCACCGAAAGCGTCGCCGCAAAGAGCAAAAAGAGGACGGTAAGTTAAAAATTTTACACGATTTTCTTCTTGCGATAATCTGGCAATTAACTGGTTGGCTGATTTCAGCTCATTCCGGCTTAATATTTTTTCTTTGACTTGTTTTCCTTTACCTTCAGGGATAAATCTTTCAAAGCTAAGATAATTAACACCATAATCTACAGCCAATTTAACTATTCCTGGAATGTCCTCCCAATTGTCACGAGTAAGTGTAACCATGATACAGATTGGTATTTGATATTCTCTAAGGGATGCTATAGCAGATAGGATTTTTTCGAAGTTTCCATGGCCACGAATGTCGTCATTTTTTGTAGAGTTAGGCCCTTCAAGGGAAAGCTGCACCCTGCGCAACTTTTTCGACTTTGACAGGAAGGAAAGAGTGTCCTTATCTAATAGGGTTCCATTTGTAAGGAGGTCAAAATAATAAATGTGTTTTTTTGATACTATTTTGTCTGCTATCTGTTTAATTTCATTTAACCGTAGAAGCGGCTCTCCGCCGGTTATTGACAGTGTAGCGAGCTTGCCCCACTTGGTGGCTGTGCTATCTAATATGTCTAAAACCGATAAAAGTTCCTCCGAACTTAATTCGCCTTCAGAGTCATAATTATTATGATAACAGTGTTTACACCTGAGGTTGCACCTTTCTGTTATGTGCCATTGAAAATAGAATTCATTTTCAAAATGTAGCTCGTTAAAAGTACCCAAAAAACTGCGCCTCTTAAATCTTTAAAATTCTTGGGCTGTGGTTGTTACGTAAATTTATAAATGATTGTTTTTCATTTGTTTTTCTATATAATACGACAAATATAAAAAAATTTCCTGTTTTATGATTACAAGAATTTTACTCTTTATTATTATATTACAGGTTGGGTGGGCAAATAAGCAAGGAAAAAGGCAAGGATTACCATCCCTGGGTCAGGTATTTGCGGCGGTCTGCGGAGTCTAGCACACGTTCGCAGGATTCCCAGGGAACCTTTTCTATCTGGTTATATTTGATGTCAAACGGATGCTTTTTTTGAATAGAGTCGATTGTCTTTTTGGCCTGTTCGATTTCTCCCAAAGCCAGGTACACCCAGGTATCCTCCAATACGTCCGGGATTTGCCCAAACAGCCTGAAGATTTCTTCCATGCGATCAGAAAGCAGTTCATGGGCACGGTCTTCTACAGAGTCCTTGTACCTGAGGTTATATATTAAAACAGTGTCTCTTGTTTGACCGATCCGCTGGATCCTTCCTTTGCGCTGCTCCAACCGGGTCGGGTTCCAGGGAAGGTCGAGATTAATCAACGTGCCCAAACGCTGCAAATTGATTCCTTCGCTTGCCGCATCTGTTCCCAGTAATAATCTTAACGAACCTTTGGAAACCAGCCTTTTAAGTTCATCCCTGGCCGCCCTAACCATACAGCCGTTCTTTATTATAGAGGACCTCTCGTCGCCGGCGTATATGCCGATATTTTCTTCAGGCAATTCCTTTGATAAGTTTTCAGCCAGCCAAAAAATGGAGTCGTAGTACTGTGAGAAAATAATGCAGCCCTGTTCCAGCCAGCCTTTTTCCGTCAAGCAGTCAAGAATAACTTCATACTTGGGATCCCGCTCTTCCGCGCTTAAGGCTTGTACAAATCTTTGGAGAACTTCCCTTTCTTCCTGTGTCAGGGTTTTTATGTCGTTAATATCAGGAACCTGTTCATCTTCTTCATTATCCTCTTTAACTACATATTGCCAGTCTCTTAACATTTTTTCGGCCGTCAATTTTCCCGCGTAGATTGTGCTGCCCACTCTCTTGAGTAAAAGAGTTTTAAGAAAACCGGCTGTTTTTAAACGTGCCGCAAGCAGTCTGCAAAATTCCCCGGCCAGTTCATATGCTTCTTTTAAATAAGGGGTCAGGCGGACGGCTTCTTTCTCTTTTTCTCCAAAAAGCTCTACCTTTACTCTTTTTAAATACGGTTCGCCAGTTTCAGGGTCGATGGTGTTTTCTAAAAAATCCCTGGTTCGCATGACGATATGGCGGATAAAAGGATTGTACCGTTGTACGAAAGACCTGGAAAGCCGTCTTATCCTGCTGCGATCAGCTTCGCTCATCGTATGCCACGCTTCGGACGGCGCTACATTATCACTGTCCGCCATGCGCAGTGAGCGGCGGATCAATCCAAAATCACGCTCTTCCGATGCTTGAGGCAGCGGGTTTCTTATCCAGCTCCAGCGATCAAAATCATCTTCGGGCAGTTCCATAGACCCCAATACAAGGTCTAACGCTTCGCCTGGCCTTCTCCAGTTGCTGAAACGAGCGCCGAAGACTTCCTCGTTTCCGCGGGAAAGCACATCCAGAAGGTCCCACGCCTCTACCGGGTCTTTCTGTACCGGAGTCGCCGTGGCCAGTAACATGCTTTTCGTATGGGCAGCCACCTGATCTAGAAAGTCCAACAAATGATTGCGTTCTGGTTTTTCAGCCTCTTTGCCCGGTCCCAGGTTGTTACGGTGCGCACGGTGCGCCTCATCCACGATTATACACTCATAGTTAATCTGTTTAAGTAACTCGGCGACTTCTGATTTGCTGATGATAAGTCCCGTTGATACCACGCCAATTCTTCTTGGGCACTTGCTTATCCCCTCGGGACCCATAACCGGGTATTCAATCCCGTTTTCGTCTATCCATTGCTTGCCGTTCCACACGGCGGACGGCATATCAAGCAGGTTTTTCATCTCATCCTGCCATTGCAGGAGCAGTGTTTTAGGCGCCAGGATGAGCACAGGCCTGCTTCCGTAAAGAGCCATTAACTGGGCTGCCAGCGCCAGCTGTACAGTTTTCCCCAAACCTACCATATCAGCCAGGACAAGCCTGGCGCCGTTCCTTTTGTGCGCTTCAAATGCATGCTGTACAAAATATTTTTGGTGTTCCCACAGGCCGTTTTCCCGGCGGTAAACAGGAGTTTCGATAACAGTCATTGATGGATCCGGCTCCCGCCGCCAGTCTTCAACGCTGGGAATTACCACGCGGCGCGCCAGCCGGCCGATGTCCTGGATTATAAAGTCGGATAGAGATATCGCGAAGGGGCTGTTCCAGAGCGCGTCGAACTCCTCCTGTACCCATTTGACCGCTTCTGCGGAATCGTCTTCCCAGATGATTTCATAATTCATTTTCCAGGCGCTGTATGTTTCGTTAGCGCTCCCGATAAAAGAAGTCCTGCGTCCGTCACTCAGTGTGATGACTCCGGCCTTACCGTGTATCAAGCCGAATTTTTCACGCGGCATAACCCGGATCTGAAGCTTTCCGGAATACAGCAATTCAAATAATTTGGAAAGCCGCGGCTGGGAGGCCGGGCCGTATTTCTCCGGCTCTGCTTCGCACCACTCACGCCTCATGGCATACTGGGCGGCCCTGGCTGTTTCTACATCCCGCAGTTCCAAATCGGAGTTGCAGACCACCTGCACAGGCCCGGTGACAGTTTCCAAAGCCTCACCGGCTACTTCCAGCATAGAGGAACGAAAATAGCCAGCTATGCGGTCGTATGCCTGCGCGCCGGTCAACCGGCCTTTTAGGAAAGAATAATCCAGTTTTTGCCGCCTTGAGGAAAATCGGTTAATCAAGTCGCTTACCTCGTTACTTTGATTGGTTAGTTAGATAGCATGATAAATTGCTTTATTACAGATTTATAATTTTAAATATGGTCATTTTTCAACGCGCCCGCTAAAATCCTGGCCACATTGGAGTCATCCCGCCAGTGGGGCATATTTTTGTTAGATCCAAGCGCGGCTAGGTAATGAAGGATTTGAATTATAGTTTGGCGCTTATTCCAGTACAAGCCTTGAAGTTCGTTATAAAACCAGTTGCGTCCTTGCGCAATTTCGCCCGTGTGCGCCGACTCCCGGATGGCAAATAAAACCTGGCGCACAAGCGTGGCGCCGAAACCGGTGTTTTCCAACTGCCTGGCGGCAAATTCGGAGGCTGTTTTCAACCTGGCCTGATTAGCCCGGCTGCCTTCCAGAAGTTGACGGTAATCCCTGATCCCGAAACCGCGGGCAAGCTCCTGGTAAGCCCCTGAGCGGCGCTCCCCGTGGCTCTCCAGTTCAAGCCCCTTGAGGTAGAACCTTTCTTCCGGGGAAAGGCCTTTCCAAGTGAATATCTCCATGCCCTTCGGAACCAGGTGATCGCAGGCAATTTCCACAGCGCGGTTGATAATGTCCACTACAGGGGACTGCTCGCCCCGCTGCCTGGGCCTGGCCAGTTCCCCGGCCACGTCAATGTCTTCTATGCTCCGGTACCTTGTCAAAACACGCAGGGCGGCGGCGTAAGCGGCAAGCTGGTAATCGGTGTCGCTGAAATTGGGGTCCTCCAGGTCTTCCAGGGCCAGCATCTCATTTAACTGGTTCTTAACTTCCTCTTCCACCTGCGGGTATATCTCATCAGTAAAGGCCGTTTCAAGGGAGGTCTGCTTGCGCAGCACCAGCAGCACCGTCCCCTGGACATAATTGCCCTCTTTTAATGCGGAATCTGTTTCGGTGGCTATGCACCAGGCCGCTGTTACGCTCAAACCGGCAGCCCAGAGAATTAATGCCAGATCCGCCCATACTCCGGAATCCTGGTGGGTAAACATAACGATCTGCGCCCCATCGACCGGCATATGCTCGGCAAGGTTGCGGTATGAATCGACCATACTTTTGCGGAAATTCTCATCTGATCCGGTGATGGCAAGCGCACGTTTACTGTCTGTGTACCACTCAGGGAAAAATATTTTTATATGTTTATCATACCAGGCAATAAAAAATTCCGACAGTTCATGGTAGTTAATAGCATCGGCATATGGAGGGTCAGTTAACCAGATATCACAATAATGATCATTTTGGCGAGCATCTTTAGCTGAGACAACTCTTGTGTTATTAAAAATATTAACGGACCAATTTAGAAAAAAGGGACTTTTAAAACTCGACAAGCTTCTTGTGGCATATGTAAATAATGTATTTAAAGCTTGATTGTAGAAAGTTTGCGCCATTTTTTCATTTGCAGAGCTAGAATCCCAACGGCAAAGTTTACTATTCCAATCTGAGCATCTTCCCATACTAAATAAAAATGATAATAGAATATTTTCAGTAGTAAAGTTACTAAATGCATTATCTATTAACAATGCATTTAGTAATAATTGCCGGTGGTTAAACAGGTGATGCCAATGTGTCCAGCCGCGTTCACGTAGAGGTTGATCAGTATTATATCCTGGCTCAATCCTGCGGCTTGGGATATACCCTTTTTCCTGCCATTCGGCAAAGCGCTCCTGTAAAAGTTCCAGAACAAGTTCCTCCCGGCGCAGATCGTCCTCGTCGGGAGCGCTGTAATAGCGTTCAGTTATAGTTTTGCCCTCTTCGTCTTCACATGTGTAAACCCAACGGATGCAGTAGAGTCGTTCCTGAAAAACGTCTTCCGGGCGGGGCACGATATCCCAGTTTTCCCACATCCGCAGGCCATACTGTTCTTTCCCGCCACGTCCGTCACCGCGCAGCATGGTCATGGGAGTGGCATGAGGAAGGCAGTTGGGGCAGCACAAAGCGGAATCTTTTACGGTGCCGGCCGCTCTTGCATTTTCCATTTCTTCATTTGAAACCCCCGATTCGATAAGTATATCAAACCGCTTGCCGGTTTCGTCAGGCTTTAATTTTGCCACGCAGCGCGTCTTTTCACCGATAATCCAGGAAGGCGCCAGCGGAACCTTCCAGCCGCATCCGGGGCAGACAGCTTCATTGCAGTATAGGTAGGCGTCCGCCCGGTGTCCCTCTTTGTTGTGCTCAATACCCCACGCAGTGATTTGCTGATCTACAGTATTATAAACCTCCTGCTGCGCCTGGCGGACCTGCTTGGCGATTATTTCGCCCCCGCCGATGATATTTAACGCCGCCCAGGTGAGCAACGCCGCCACCGGGTTGAGGTCCGACCCGTAAGCTTCGCAGCCGAGTCGCGCGGCCTCGAAAGGAATGCTGCCGCCTCCGCAAAAGGCGTCACCGACGCGCGGCGTATGGCCGAACCGCCGTTTTCCTAATTGGCTAACAAGTTCCTGCAGATTGTTTGCGGCGGTATTCAGGTGTGTGTTGATTTCCGTCCAGGCTTTTCCGGAAGGCCCCTTAATCTGTTCGGGGCGTCTGCAGTACTGAAGTTTTTCGTCATAAGACAGGGGCATAAAAACAATCCGCTGCAGTTCTTTCCTTTGTTCTCTGGTCGTCCCTTTTTTTAATTTCGGCTTGTCTTCGGTAGATGTCTTTTTAAACCACCGCTCCCTTTGGGTCTGATCAAGCCGTTTATATACTTCTTTAAGCGTAATCAGCTTATCTTTGCGCAGCCAGAGCCCTTCCTCATCCATCGTGAGAATCTTGAGGAAAATTTCCCGGTCTTTGACCTGATTATCGGATGCCGGCACCAACAACCCAATGATCGCGGCGCGCGCCAAAATCAGCGGCTTGCGTCCCCACCATTTGCCCAGTCCGGTAAGTGTCTGGCTGTAATTGGCCTTCCGTTCCTTGTAGCTTTCTTTGGAAATCTTTGATACGGGGAACTGCGTTTCAATAAACGATTTTTTCATTGCCGGCGTCCGTTTCCTGCTTCCTGGGATGGACTAATTCAAGTTCTCCGGCCCAGGACAGTGTCTCTTTCATAATTAACAACAGCTCATGGCGCGGCTCAGCCGGTTCGGCGTCTGAGACCGGGTTCTCCGTCAGGGCATACCGTACGGCCTTTCTCCAGCCTTTGTTCCGCCCGTTGATCGCGTGGCCGGTTGCGGCGTTGGTCATGGTGAACAGCCACCAGCGCTCTTCAGGGGCCAGGCCGAGCCAGTTTTTGACAGCAGCTGGGATTAGGGCCGGATCGGCGTCTTCGACAGCCCAGGCCAGCAGCGTCATTTCCTTGCCCAGCAGCCGCGATACGGGAGTCTGCCCTGTTTTCCAGCGGCCCGCCGCAATACCGTTTTTTTTCAGCCGCCGGTTGAATTCATCCTGCACGTGTTCCGCAATGTCCAGCCATTTGCTGCGGGGTAAAATTACCCGCATTTTGTCGTCCTCGTTTCCCAGGGTAAAACTCAGATCCCGCCTTTTTTGACTGTGATCCCAGGTAAAATGTTCGCTGATGTAAACATGTGACGACCTGGCCGTATGGATTGTGACAAGGAAATGATGGCCTGATTCTTCCGGATTAAAACCAAAGCCTGTCGAATACCGGCTGCTACCCACGTTGTTTCACCTCACCCGGTTTAATTTCTGTCCTTACTTCCGCTACCCAGTTCAAGAGGTCCTGTCCGGCCGGGAAATGAAGAGACATTGCTTCCAGGCTGACCTCGCCTTCGGGCACAAGTTTTCTCAACTGCTCGATAATTTCCTCCAGCCTGGCTGCGTCAAGCAGCAACTTTTCATCAAGGTTCAGTTCCACCCAGCATTGCCCTATTACAGCTATTTTGGCCGCGGGCAGGGAGGCCCGGTGTTTTTTAAGCAAGTTAATCAGTTCATAAGTTTCCTGTGTCGTGCCAGGTAAATGCTCCCGAAGCCAGATTGCTGGAATATTGGGATCTACCTCCTCCGGCGCCGGATCGCCCCCGGTGCCCCGCTGCCTGATTTCCAAACGGTGCGTTTCTGAAACGAGGCCGTTTTTCTCGGCCACCGCCAGCACAAGCAATGTTCCCGGCGGTACGGCAAAAGGTTCGTTGTAAGCTCCGCCGGATAATTTGGGATCCGAACCGTCAGTAGTATAGCGGATGGGGGCGGGAGGAGCGGACTTCAGTTCGACCATTTTTTCGCCGCTCGTTCCCTGGAAGGAACGGGATTTTATGGTAATCTGGTTTTTCCAGGTGGCAGGGTTTCCCTGCTGGTGTTTTCCGCTGGAATCGGCGCAGAGGAAAGAAACAATCAATTCCCGGGTTTTAAAAGACCTGGGATTGGAAACCTGCATCGAGCCGCTTGTCGCTGGCCCATTTATATCATAGTAAAGCGTATCTCCATGTACAGGAGTAAGTTTGAGGGTGGCTTCGCCGGTATTGTCATCCCTGCTCATTTGCTGAATCTGCACACTGGTAACCGGAGGAGGAAAAGGCCCCTTTTCCACATAGCCGCCCTGCTCGCGCCACTGGTCCTTAAAAATCATCTCGCTTTTTAATGAATCCAGGGCGCCGGTGCGGTGCCATTGCCAGGTTATGGTTAGAGCAGCCCGCTTTTTAACTTCTGTCCAGAGCATTGTCTTCTGAGTAAATAACCTGGCTTCGCATTTTTTCCGGAAGGTTTCGCCGGTAACGTCTTCGGTGAATTTCTGCTTTGACTTTAATGTCTCCCGGACTTGCTGCTCCCCCCGGTACTGATTGTTGCTGTATTCCATCTTGAAGTCCGCATTGACCAACTTGTCGATATGGGGGTAGGTCAGGGTAACGAAAGTTTCTCTGGCTGCGCTTAGCAGGCCGAGCATAATCTTATCCAGCTTATCCATGGCGGAAACGCGCTGCGGGTCGTTTGCGGGCAATTTTTCCTGATCCATTTCCGCGATAATGCTGTTAATAGCTTTATGCTCTTTGGCCACCTCCAGCAGGTTCTCCAGATTATCCCGCTGGCCGGACAGGAACAAAATGCGGTTTTTATAATCAAGGTTCTGGTAAAAACTCTGCAGGTCGGGGTGCAGCCCGCCGGGATATGGTTCGTAGATAACAAGAATCACTTTGTCAGCGGCAACTTTAATCTCATCCAGGGCCGGCATTACTTGCAATTCCTGGTAGCAGTCCTTTTGGCTGGGGGCAAAAAGCCCGGTTAAGATTGACCGGAGCTCTTTTATAGCAGATTCCTGGTTGTAAGAATCGGCCAATGTTTTAAGTTTTGCAACCAGGTTTTGAACGTTTTTAAAGAAGAGTTTGCCCTCAATACTGGAATGAAGGTACCAGGCTTTGGTAGACAGGCTGCCCAGTATTTCTTTAAGTTTACTGATGTCACGGCCGGGCGCGCAGAGGTAGGCGACAATTTCCGAAAGGGAAAGGCCGAGGACGGCGTTGGGAACATTGGCTAAAGAGGACATTAACAGCAATGCGCAGGCGTCACGCGCTTCATCGCCGCCAAGGTTGGTATCTATATTTTCGGCAATGGCCTGGCCGCCTGAAGCAATGTCGTGGCTGATGGCATTTTCCAGGGATGGATTGATGTTGGTGATTTCGGCCAATATGTCACGGTCGTTCAAATCTATATCATAAGCGTGGATCAACTGTAATTTGGAAGCCTTCGCATCCTGGCCGCCGAATAAGTTTGCCGTTACCAGCCTCATTAAACGGATCAAGTCGCGGGTCTGCTGGTAGCCGGGATTTTCCCTGAAGCGGGCGTATAGGTCCCGGATTGCCGGATGGAAGGGGTAGGATTCCCGGATTGCCTGGACAAATTTATCCGGGGATACGTTGGTTATGTCCATCTGCCTGGCTTCACGGAGAGCCTGCGCATACGAGCGCGCGACTTCAAGGATTATATTTTCATCAGGCAGGGACTTAAAAAGCCTTTTTCTTAAAATATGATAAACTTCGTCAGTGTTAAGCGCCACCGGCTCAAGATTCAGGGCAACCCTTCCAATCTCATTTTCCAGGTTCTTCAGAACCTCACCGATTAGCCGCGTGCCTTCCTCATAGGTGGCCTTCAGGTCGGAAATGACTACACAAACATTGGAAAGCGCGTCTTTGTTAACAGCGACAAGAAGATTTGCCAACGCTGTAATTGTAACCTGCGCCAGGTCCGAGTTGCCGATTGTTTTTGATTTGGAATAAACCAGATAGGGAGGAAGTTCGTCCAGTAAGATTAAGAGAGATTCGCCTTTCAATAAATTAATCCAGGCTGTCTGGCCTGGGGCTGACAAAGGGGAATAATAATCCTTGAACAACTCTTTCTTGCCGAGCTGATCCGCAATAGATCCCCATATTCCGAGAGGAGCGTCGCTCTCCCTGCCTGTAAAGGCCACCACGCGGACTTTGCCCAAACCGGCTTCCTGGTAGTCCTCGCCCATTACTTTTGGCCTGTATTCAGGATACTTGGCCAACAGGCCCGCGCAGATCATATTGTGAGTTTTGCCGCCGCCCATAGCCTGGGTTAATTTTATTACCCCGGCGGCTGAATGGCCGGCAAAACGCCGGAAGGATTCCCGAAGGAGATGCTTCATCCCGTTAGTGAGGAAGTTCTCGCCAAAAAAGTCGTCAGGATTAATTTTGTTTTCTATTAAATCCGACAGGTCAAGGATTGAATCCCTCCTGGCCTGATCAAAGATACTGTCCTTGGGCACAACAAACTCTTTAATGCTAAACGTATGGCATCATCCTCTTTGGAAAAATGATTATCAACATAAAATTCTCTATCCTGCCAAATATGTCCTTCTTTATCTGCCAGGAAACAAGGGCAGATTAGATGGATATCACTAAAATAACCACTTTCAGCAAATGTTGAAAATGGTGATATAAATAAAACGTTGTCCTTCGTCCTGCAAAGCTCCAATATGGTTTGTGAGATTATTCCTCTAGCTCTTACAGGTTCAAAAACCCAAGATTTATATTGTTGAAAGCCCATTTATTTCTTCATATTTACGTTCGCTGTAGACATAGACCTTATCGTCATACGCATAACGGAAAATTACAATACGATCATCTTTTTGAAATAAACTCTTCAATAAATTACCAATATATACCCTACCTCTTCCCCAGTTAACTTTTCTTCCCGTGACCTGATAGATACTATCTTCTTCATCAATTAAAGTGATCGTAAAGCTTTCTTCCGGGAAAAGGTTTTTATATTTCTGGTTTTCTCTTGCCGGCCACCAAAAAAACCATAATCCACCTGTGCGCCATATATGATTCTACTGCAAAAACCCCATAGAATAACAAAAATTAGTTCCTGAGGCAGCAGGAGAAATAAGGGTAAATATCGAAGTGTAATAAAGAGATCGAAAGATATCTGACGACAAACTAACAAAATACGATCAGGGAGGATTCAGATGTTCCGGGAAAACAAAGACCACCTACAAGGAGAACTATTTAATAGTTTTTCATGGATGAATCCAAAGATACAAGCCAGTTTACAGGAAACTTGGGCGCCCCTTTTCTATGAGCATGTGTTTTGTAAAATCGATGAGGCTCCTTTTTCCTGTTTGTACAGCCTGGACAACGGCCGCCCCAATTTCCCCGTAAATATTCTGCTTTCCCTGGAGTTCATTAAACACATGAAAGATTACACCGACGAAGATATTCTCGAGCAGTTTCGTTTTAACTACCAGATTATGTATGCTGTTGGTCTGCGCAACCTCGGTGAACTCTATCTGGCCGAACGCACCTTGTACGAATTTCGGCGGCGGGTTTACCGCTATACTGTTGAAAACCCGGATAAAGACGATCTCATCTTTGGGCAATTCGAAAAACTAACCAGGCAGTTTATTGAGTCAACTGGGATCAACACCAAAGAGCAACGTGCAGACTCCACGCAAATCATGACCAATATCAAATTGGCGGGTCGGCTGTCATTGGCCTATGATGTTTTGTCTCAGGCCCTGACCGCCTGCCCCCCGGAACTTCTTACAGATTCCTTAAAGCAGGTGCTCGAACCAGAGTACAAAACGAAGGCCTTATACCGTTCCAGGGGCAGTGAAGCACAAAAACGCATCCAGGAGATACTCGATTTTGGGATCGAACTGATATCCATCACCGAAGCAAATCCGTACATACGTGAATTGAACGCCATAGCGATTCTCCAGCGGTTTATCAACGAGCAGGCTACTTTTGATAGCGAGAAGAATACCTGGAAAGCAAAAGCAAATAAAGACATTGAGGCCGACTCCCTGCAATCAGCCTACGACCAAGATGTGACCTACCGTAAGAAGGGATCCAAAGGGCATGTTGGTCTAGTCCTAAATATCACCGAAACTTGTGCTGACGAAAACCCCGTCCAAATAATCACCGACTATACAGTCGAGAAAAACAGGGTTGGCGATGCTGAGATATTAGAAAAGCGCATCCCTGAAATACAAAAGAAAATGGATGTCACCGACTTTTACGTCGATGGAGGTTATTTTAGCGGGGAAGTAGAAAAGCAAGCGCAAGATAATGGAATTACGATGCATTATACAGACATGACCGGAAAACAACCAGATCCTGAAAAGCTTCCGCTAACCACATTTACCATTAAAGACCACAAAACGGTTGAGGCCTGCCCAGAAGGACACGCTCCACATAGCTGCCAGTTCAATGGAAAGAACAAGGTGATTCTCGCTCATTTCGACAGGAATGTCTGTTCAAACTGTCCCCGGCAAGACGCCTGCCCGGTAGAATTCCGAAAAAATAGTACCGTATTGCGAGTTGAACAGAGTGCTATATTTCTGGCCGAAGCTCGCGAACGGAAAGAGGACAAAAGAGCCAGGAAAGAAGCTACCAGCAAACGTACAGCCATTGAAGGAACCAACTCCTCGCTAAAGTGTTCACAGGGGGCAGGAAGACTTAATGTACGGGGTAAAGTCAAAGCAACATTGGTTACCGGGATGAAAATCATTGGACACAACTTCAAGCAAATCGTCCGCTTCTTCAAAGGAGATATAAGGAAAAAGGCTACAGAAATTGTAAACAACAATAATCAAGGGATTATTGCGCCCATTTACTAGAAAAAACTAGTAATACAAAGGATGATAACCATAATCCAAGTATAAAACCGTAAAAGTAGCCAAAATAATGGTCAGTTAAATGGATGATAATCCCAGTTCAATTTTTTTAAGGGGAAAATGCAAGAAAAAAATACCCCTTTTCGCAGGGGAATCATATATAGTATGAATTAAATAATAGTATGAATTAAATATTTTTTTCTAAGGGTTTGATGGGATTGTCATATTCCTTCTCATTGCTTGGATTCTCTATTTCTTCATTTGCGGCCGCAACAACATCGCAGACTATTGAATACAACTCATCTTCTACATTCTCAATCATTTCATCCAAAACAGGGAACCTTTTTTTTCGCAATTGAAATATGCATTGGAGTGCAACCATAACAATTTAAGTTCACTTTCGGGGAAAGATCTAATCAAATTCCTGCAAATAGCTCGTATGGTATCTTCATAAGCTTCAAAGAAGAAGCTCTCTTCATTTTGTACTTGAAACTTAAACTCTTCCCATTCTCTGTATTTCAGAAGCGTCATAGTAATAATCCGGAACGTAGTTGCCAGGGATAACCATGGCGTCGTTAGAGAAGGGCCTGTGTGGAATTTCACGACGGTAAGCGCGCCTCCGGCAGGCGGTGGTGGCGGCGGCGGTGGTGGCGGCGGCGACTGGGGAAACCGTCACTTCCGCCGGTAAAACAGTGAACAAAGATGGCGTTACCATAACCATCCCGGCCGGGGCGGTAGCCGACGAGATCAAAGTAAAGATTGAAAAGGCAGCCACTGCCTTAAACCTGCCGCTGCCGGCCAAAGCTAAGCTGGTCAGTGAAATATTTGAAATTACCAACGACAAAGCAGGCGACTTTACAAAGCCGGTAACTATCACCCTTGCCTTTAATCAGTCCGGGGCAAACCCTGAAAAACACCGCGTCAGCATCTATTGGTTTGATGAAAGCATCCGGAAATAGGTGGAACTGGCTAATATGAAGGTAGATCTGGCAGCCGGCACGGTAAGCGGCGAGGTAGACCACTTTACCAAATTTGCCGTCTTAGCCACCGAAAAGGCAACTCAGGCGCCTCCCGTTACCTTTAAAGACATTGCCGGCCACTGGGCTAAAGAAGCAATCGAATTCATGGCCGCCAAAGGTTTTCTCAAAGGCTACCCCGATGGCGCCTGCCGGCCGGATCAGCCAGTGACCAGAGCGGAATTCACCGCCCTTTTGGTGCGCGTCCTGAGTCTACCGGAGGCGGCGGAAGAGACCTTCGCCGACGTTTTACCGGGCGCCTGGCACTACCGGGTTATTGCCTCCGCCGTCCATAACGGCCTGGTTAAGGGTTATAGCAAAAACCAGTTTGGCCCTGATGACCCGGTAACCAGGGAGCAGGTAGCCGCCTTGATCACCCGCGCCCTTACCGCCAAGGGAATCTCCGCAGAGCTAAACGAAGCGCAAACCGCTGAACTGCCGGGGCGTTTTTCCGATGCCGGAGAGATTTCCGCCTGGGCGAAAACCGCGGCGGCGGCAGCCGTACACCAGGGATTGGTCAGCGGCTATCCCGACGGAACCTTTGGGCCGCAAAAAACTTCTACCAGAGCGGAATGCGCAACCATGCTGAAAAGGTTGTCTGAAAAATAGAGTATTAAAACACCCCCACCCTAACCCTTCCCCTTCAAGGGGAAAGGAGCAAGAGAAGATTGTAATTGCCTAATTCCCCCTCCTTATGAGCGGGAGGGGGTTGGGGGAGGGGGAAACTGGAGGATTAATTTTTTAGATTTTGATCTTAACCTGCTTGTTTCTTGTGTTGAGCCTGATGCTGCTTCCCGGTCTTGCCGGGGCGGGGCTTTCCGAACGGAGGTTTCACAACAAGAAGGGTAATCCGGAAAAAGATAGTTAACCGGATCTTACCGTTGTCCGCTGTCGAAAAAAATGGTTTGACCCGGGTGTTTTGTTCAAAACAAGTCACTGTGTGTACCTGTTCTGGTAAGCGTCAAAACTAAAACATCGTTGTTAATCTTGTAAATTTAAAGCCAATCGGGAGTAATATGGCATTCTCTATGCCTGGTCCAATCACCTGTTAACATATGGTCTTTGTTTTTTTCCGGCAAGGGTATTCCAGCAGCCAGCAGAGAAACAACATCTTGCAGCAATTGGATATTGTACCCTCGCTTCATAATTGCCTTTAAGTCCTTTTTGAATCTGCCCGTCGATAAAATCTCATACTTCATTCCGGACCTCCGCTACCAATTCTTCAAAACTTGAATAGCGTTTTGCATTTGGGTCATGGCTTATTCTATTGGCTTCCTCCATAGCCGCTATTGTTTCAGTATTCGGAATATTTAAGGAAATTTCAAAGGGTATTTTTCTCTGTCGAACAGCCTGTCGGACGAAGACGGTGAATGCCGTCGTCATATTCATACCCAATTCAGAGAAAAGCTGTTCTGCCTGCTCCTTGAGTTCCTTATCAATGCGAATGGTTAAATTTGTCGTTTCAGACATTTGCCACCCCTCCTTTGTTATCATTGTATACATTCTAACATGAAATATGTGCATTGTAAATATAGTGCACATCGATGATGCTGTCAAGAATTTTTGGGTATTATGCTTTTTGCTTTGTAAGCTTTTTTTGGTTTTTTAGTCATTGGTCAAGCATTCTCAATTGGTAAATTGAAACTGTGCTACAATAATGACATATTTCTTTATTAATTAAATTATTTTTCTCATTTTACCATGATAATGAGTACACCTATCCTGTTTCCCCAGTTTAGGGCTGAGGATATTTTATCGGAAAAGTTATTTCTATATGGATACTTTTTAGGCTGCTGCCACCAGACTTCGCATTTTCTCTTTTTGTTTTCCTTTGATTCGCCTCTCGTCCATGGCCAGCATAACACACAGCGCCAATCCGCACCTTAGTTTCATCTTGGCCATTCCCCGGATTGTGTGCAGTTCAAAGCCAAAGGAGACGTCTAACCGGCTATTTACTCGTTCCACACTGGCACGTTTGTCATATTCTTTTCCCCACTTGTAGCTTGCGCGATCAATCGGCGTAAAGATTCTTCGATCTTCCGTTAGGGGGATCCGAAGCCCTTGCGCCACCGGACATGCTTCTTGGCCTTGGCAGATAATTCCGTACTGTTTGGCCGGACATAATTTCTTTAAGGTGCTTCGGTCTTTTTCAAACCCCCCATTGGTCATTTCCCGTTTGGTATTTGTTTTTGGGCAATAGCAGTAAACGTTGCCTTTATAGTTATAAGTTACATTGGTTCTTCCGTTAAGCAGGCGCGTTTCTTCCCCGTCTTTCCACATGTTGCGTATGTCGATTACCGGTTTGATTTGATACTGATCCCAGCATTTCTTGATCAGTTTTGTATCATCATAGCCCTTATCTCCCACCAATGTTTCTGCTGTTTTCAAAATCTCCAGTTGCTTTTCTTCCATCTGTTCAAGTAAGGCGTGTCCTTCTGTGATGTCTGAAGCCGAAGCTTTTGTGACTTTATAGGCCACGGGCAATTCATAGGTTGCATCCACGACTGAATGCAGCTTGTAGCCAAACCACTTCACGATCTTTTCCCAGAGGCTGCCGTTTTTGTTCTGACCCCGGTACTCTTTTTTCCCATAATCGGCATCCGTATCCCGTCTGCCATTCGGGGTCTGGTTACCATTCTTCCCCTGGGCAGCCGATGAGATGGCTTTGCTGTCTACGGCCAGGTGCTTGCTGAAGTCAGGCAATAGTTCCTGCAACTGTTCAACCAGCTTTTCGAATATCTCGTCTACTTTTTCCGTATGTTTAATATTTTTTTCAAAAATCGTGTATATACCCATGCTGGGGGCACGGCCTTACTTTTAAATCCGCTCATATTCCGCAGTTGACCGTTTCGCCTTAGTTCCCGGCGCAGTTTTTCTACGTTATCATGCTGAAACACTATGCCGGCAAATACGGAGTTCCACATCGCCCGTACGGGATAATCGTCCCATCCTTTATACCGCTCTTTTTCCAGTTGTCTAATAAGTTTTTCGTCCGGCATATATTCCAGCACGAGACGGTAACCGCTCCAAATCACCTAATTCTTCGATTTCTTTCCAGCCAAATATGCGAAGTTGTGGTATAATAGCCATGCAGGTGAACCTCCCTAATCTCCCAAATCCTGATTCGTCTTCAGGCGCTGCTCTGGTTTACTTTTAGAAAACTGATGCAGGATACCGGGAAGAATATAATAGCCGGTGTCCCTGTCGATGCTCTTCTTTATGGCGAAGGCAATAAGATTTCCAAACGCGGCGCCCTTGAGGAATACAATGCCGGCATGCTGGGCGGCAAAAAGGATCAAGCGGGGCGTTTTTTTTATTTCGGGGACCTTGATCCGGAGGGAATCCGTCTGTTTTTCCGGGCCAGGGAAGCCAACCCCAATCTTGATCTCAAGCCTTTTTCCGGCTTGTACCGGCTCATGCTTAAACTGGCTGAAGGCGTTGAACTTCTCAATGAATGTGGAGGGATTGGAGTTCCTCGAAGGTTTTGAGAAGCGGATGCAGATTATAGCAGCCGTAGATTCTATTGTAAACCGCGGCAACCGGAAAATGGACATAGAGAAGCTGCTTGAGCCGGGACAGCTTGACAATATTATTTTTGCTGTCCTTGTCTTTATAATGGACAGGACTCTTGCCGAGGACGAGGAGTGTACCATAGAAGTTATAACGTCCTTCGTTGCAAGGATTATTCCTGATTTCGGCCTTAGTTTTCCCCGGGAAACCACCCGCAGGATTACGGACTACATCATCAAGGATATCCTGCAAAACGGCGGGGAAGCAAGATATTACCCGGTGATGAGATATGGGAAGGGGATGGCCCCGGTCCGGATCAGGCTTATCGACGACAAGTTGAAGGACAGCGATCGCGGTTATGTGATGAACTACCAGCTTACAGACCAGGGATATGACCTGCTCCTTAGAACAAAAGAAGTAGAGCAGGAGATCAGCTTTACTATTGAGGAACTGAAGCTGCGCGAACTGATCAGGCGCAAAAACTACAAGAAAGCCATCGGGCAGAGCGGCAACCTGGTGCTAGATGATCAGGCAGAAAAAGAACGATATCAGCCAGTTCATGCAAAAGATAAGGGAAAATATTTACGACGTGGACATCAAGGAGTTTGAAAAGCTGGTCGGCAGCACATATGCCCTGCTTGAGGAAGAGTATGGCATAATGAATGAGATCAGGGATATGATCGTTCTGTCGGAGGAACGGCTTAAGGAAGAGGAAACTTCCAGAGGGACCCTGGATGAGGAGATGAAGAGGGCGCGGTCAGAGATTGCCGTTATAAGGAGAAATATCAATACCACGATCGAAGAATAGAAAGGATTAATTCTTGAACGGCACGGTCTGTCAAAGATATACAAGGAGACCATAGCGGACTCCTTCACTCTCTCACTGACCAAAAACTTTGATTTTGAACAAGAAAATTTAATGCGGCTGGAAAGATGCGATGAAAAAGTCATCCCCTTCCTGTGGAAACTGTTGAATCCCCTCTTATTCGTCCGCGGCATTCTGAGGTTTGCAGCGCTCAAAGCGGATGGATTCAGGTTTAAGGAGTTGTACGAATATCTGAAGAGTTTTCTTACAACAACGATTCCCGGCGCATTCTTGATGAAACTTTCAATTTCCATGGCGGGGAGAATGTTCTTTTAAACCTGGCCAACTGGGGCGGTAAAAGTGTATTGGTCCAGCTTTTTCTCCAGCCGGTGATACCGTGTATCAAGATCCAGGGCCGTAATATAGCGGCGTTTTTTCGCAAGAAAAAGCTGCCGGCGTACATTATGATTGAGTGGAAGCTTGACGGCGCCGGCGGGTACCTTCTTACCGGTATCGGGATTGTGCCTGCGGAAGCGCCGGGGATGGAAAATGAGAAGAACCGGATCAGGTATTTTACCTTTACCTCGAAATATACCGGCGCCAATGCTTTTGATATTGCCCACATCGCTCTTGTGGACAAAAACGGTGGTGTTCTGGATGTGACGCCGTTTCGGGAAGCCAGAGAAATGTTGTCCGAAAAGGAAAGAAAAGATCCGTTTGTTTTCAGTTTTTTCCCCGAGGACGACGGGGATCGCTACGTCAGGCGCCTGGCTGAATTCGGGATTGCCCAGGATAAATGGAAAAATGTGATTGCCAAGATAAATGACGGAGAAGGCGGTTTGGAGGAACTCTTCCAGAAGTATAAAAACCCCGGCCAGCTGTTGAATGACTGGATTATTAAAACTGCCGAAACCGTGAGAAGTGAAACGGAAGGGGCGCTGCAGGACATCAAAGTACAAGAGAAAATTATGCAGGCCGCCCGCCTGGTTGAAGAAATCCGCCGTAAGAGGTCTGAGCTTTCGGGAATAGAGGAGAAGCTGTCGGCTTCAAAAGAACAGTATGATACCGATGGCCGGATACGCAGCCTGGAATACTCCCTGAAGCTGTTATTAGAGGAAATCCTGCACCATATCATTTACCATGTCCTTGGCTTCTTCCCGGCATACTTCTCCTTTTTCACCAGTTCATCAACCAGTTTTTCCGCAGCTTTCCTGGTTAAGGCTATGGCTCCTCAACCTCAATATACCCAAATATCCTGTAAAAACTTACGTTGCTTTTTCCAGTGTCTCCTCAAAGAAATTCATCAGCAGGGCGTGTTCGGATTGATTAAGTTCAGCCAGGTTGGCTTGGAATCTGTCCATATAGCTGACAATCTGGAACAGCAGCGGAAACTGGTTGGCTGTTTTCAACATGCTGCCCATGACGGCGCCGGCAAAAATGATCAGTCCTGTTTCCGCCTTGATCGTATTCATCACTACATTTTTAACCAGTCCGACACCCTTTTCACTGATGGTTTGCAATTGAGCGATTAAGAGGACTATCATATATGCGCTGAAAATCAGGGGGCTTTCCAGACCAGGCAATTCAGCCATCAGTTGTTCGACTATTTCCTTGGTATTGGCTTTTTTTAGTTTTTCACACAGAGACAATAGCCTTTCATTAACTTGTTGCCATTCCTTGATAGGGATCTTCTCCTTCAAGGCTTCCCCGGACAGAACCAGATCACCCATGTGTGTGGGTGTGAAGAGTACCATAGCCCGGCCGGGAAATTTTTCTCCCTGGTTAACTTCATATTGGCTGGCTAAAAGGCCTTCCTTTTCCAACGTTTTCATCATCTCATAAGCGCTCCACTTGCTGACTTTCAGCAGTTCGGCCACCCTGGCATAATGTACCGGCAGGTTGGTTGTTTCATAAAGCTGTTTAATTTTTTGCAGAAAGTCTATTCGTCGCCGGGTGATGCGCATTATATTCTTCTCCTTAAGTTAGTTATTTCTGTCACTTCATATTATTATCCCCTGTGTGCCTGCCAGTCAAGAGTTGCCCGTCTTTCGATTACTTATCTTTTTCTGCCGGTTTGATTTCCGGTTCCTTAGGTGAAATTACCTTTTTTAAGCAAAGCATTAATCTGTCCAGCTACCTGCCGTCCTACAGCTTCGCCTGCCTGGATGCACTCACGGACCCGGTGAAACTCATACCATCTTACGTTTTCCACCGCCGGCCTCAACAGCCAGTATTGCGCAGTGGGAGTCGCTGGAAAGGAAATCTCAATGTGACAGTCGTTCAGTTCCATTGAACGGCCGACAATGTTGATGCTCTCGGGCAGCGCCCGTTTAAAGAAACTTAAGAAACCCGGCATACCTATCAGGCCATAAGTTTGCATGGGAGGTATCTTCTTCCACCACTTCCATGCCTGCGCCAGGACATCAGTCCGGTCCACCGTCGAGCAAACATCCACGGCCACAACCACATTCGCTCCCGCCTCCTGGGTTGCCGCCGCCGGCACAGGTGTAGTTACCGACCCATCTACCAGATAGCGCCGTTCTGAATTGACCGGGCAAAAGATTCCCGGCACTGCGGTGCTGGCTCTTAAAGCCCGGGCAACCGGACCTGAGTCAAGCCGCACTTCTTCCCCTGTATTTATGTCGGTGGCGATAACGACTAGAGTTTTTTCCAGTTGGTCAAACCTCCTCCCACAGGTTAATGTTTGAAAATACTTTTCCAACCGGTTGCCGGCAATTACACCATGATGGGGTATAGTCGGGTCTGCCAGACTCAACAACCGCCGCCAACTCATCTGAAGGGCTATATCCACCAGTTCTTCGGTCCGGTACCCCATAGCGAAGGCGGCGCCTACCACTGCCCCCATGCTGGTTCCGGCGATAATATCAATAGGGATGTCCGCCTCCTGTAAGGCCTTAATCACTCCTAGATGGGCGTAACCTCTTGCACCGCCGCCCCCAAGGGCCAGGCCGATTCGCGGCCTTTCTTTCATCTTACCGGCCTCCCTCTATAGACGTAATCTCATTTAACATTTGTTCCATTTGGCTGACCAGCCTCATATTCAAAACCGCCAGGGTCTCCTGCCTTGGTCGCCGGGCCTTTTCCAATGTCCAGGGAGCCCCGATTTGCATGTAGATTTTACATCGGCGCGGGAAGGCGGCGCCTACCGGCAGTGCTGTGCTGGTACCCTTGATAGCCACCGGCAGGACAGGCGCTCCTGCCTTCAAAGCCAGATACGCCCATCCTGTTTGGAATGGCAGAAGCTGGTCACCGGCGCCAAGATGGCCTTCGGGAAAAAAAACCAGGGCGCCTTCTTCCTGCAATACCTTCAAGGCTCTCCTTATTCCCGCCAATTCACTTCCCTCGTTCTGCACCGGGATGGCGCCAATAGCGCGTAAAAGAGCTCCCACTATCGGCATCTTGAACAGGTAGGCTACCGATAGGAATGTAACCCGTCGCGGCCAGAACGCCAATAAAAGGAGACCGTCCAGCAGACTGATGTGGTTGGACACTATAATCATCGGACCTGTGCGGGGGATGTTGGCTTGCCCGGCAATGACAGTATTCCCAAAAAGCCACAATAAATACCTAGAAATTAACTTCACCAACGCGTAGAACATCCGGTCACTTCCCCTGAGAGACACGTTAAGGAAGAAGTTGCCATAAGAACAGCTTTTACTGTTCCTGGAATTATAAATCAATATAGAGGTGGTTATATACCACAATAACCACAATATCCCCAATTAACTAATTTTATTAATAATACCCCTGCCACATTAGCGTGTCAAGATAAAGAGCAAAAGATATCCGTGACTAAAGGCGAAATTTGAATTAAGATAATTTGTTGAATAACTACTGCAACCAAAAGGAAGACCAATGCCGTACACATACATTCTGCATATTCGGATATTTGCAGGTAGAAGGATAACTGATATGAGATGGCGAAATATGTAAAATATATAACCCCAGAGACCGCTCATATCAAATCTGGTTAACAGCCCTGATTTAATAATCCACAAAGACAATGAAAAGGAACTAAAAGAACAACCACCTTTCTGGAAATGTATTAAGGTATTCAGGGAAAATTATTAAAACCTGCAAGAGGAGAGTTAATATGCGATTTATTCATACCTCCGACTGGCACCTGGGGAGAATTTTTTACGGGACGCATTTAACAGATGATCAGGCTTATATACTTGAAGATTTTATCAGGCTGGTCAGCTACTCGAAACCGGATGCTGTTTTAATCGCCGGCGATATTTACGACCGTGCGGCGCCCCCCGCAGAGGTTGTCAGCCTTCTTGACGATGTGCTTTCCCGCATTCTTTTGGACTGCCGGGTTCCGGTTGTTTTAATTGCCGGCAACCACGACAGCCCCGAGAGGGTGGGGTTCGCTGCCAGGCTATTAGCCCGGCAGGGGCTCCACATTGCCGGGGTGTTGGATAAAAATATTGCTCCGGTAGAAATTCATGATGCGGACGGTACGGTTTACATTTACCCTCTGCCTTATGCCGATCCTCCGGTTGTGCGGGAAAAATTTTCGGTCAAGGATATTCATGATCACAATGAGGCAATGGCTTACATAATTAAGCAGTTAACTGTAAATATCCCCACCGGCGCACGCTTGATCCTGGTTGGCCACGCTTTTGTAGTTGGCGGAGAGGTCAGCGAATCGGAGCGTCCCCTTTCCATAGAAGGTTCCGGGTTTGTAGACCCGGAGCATTTTTTTGACTTTCACTACGCTGCCCTTGGGCACCTGCACAGGCCGCAGTACGCCGGGAGGGAAAATATCCGTTATTCCGGTTCCCTGATGAAATATTCTTTTTCCGAAGCGGGCCACAGGAAATCGGTGGCCCTTGTGGAAATGGACAGGCTTGGCAAAACAACCATTGAAGAGGTTTACCTTACCCACCGCAGGGATGTCCGCTGTTTGGAAGGGCTGCTCAACGATATCCTGGCCGGGCCCCGCAGCGGTGAGAGCAGGGATGATTATTTAAAAGTCACTTTGACTGACTCCGGCGCTATACTGGACGCGATAGGCAAGCTGCGCAATGTTTACCCGAATGTGCTGCACATCGAAAGGCCTTTTCTGGCTGAGGGCCTGGAACTGTGCGGCCCCGGTGGTGATCACCGGGGGTTGAGCGAAACCAGTCTATTTTCATCTTTTTTTGAGCAGGTGACGGGGGCAGCCCTGCCGGCGGAACAGCTCCAGGTATTTAAGGATACCGTCGAAAACCTGTACAGGCAGGAAAGGAAGGCGACGGTATGAGGCCGCTTAAGCTTTCGATGAGCGCCTTCGGGCCTTACGCCGGGACACAGGTTATCGATTTCAGGGAACTTGGCAGCCGCTCCTTTTTTTTAATTCACGGGCCGACGGGTTCAGGCAAGACAGCCATTCTCGACGCGATGTGTTTCGCTCTCTATGGCGAGAGCAGCGGAGCCTTGCGGGACGGCAGGCAGATGCGCAGCGATCATGCGGATTTGTCCGTGGCTACCGAACTGACCTTTGATTTCAGCGCCGGCGCCGAGGTTTACCGGATTAAACGCAATCCTGAACAGGAAAGGCCGCGCCGCCGGGGCGCCGGCACAGCCGTAATGAGCGCAAACGCTGCCCTTTGGAAAAGGACCGGTTTGATCAATGACGATGAAGAAGGAACAGTGCTGGCCGGCGGGTGGAACAAAGTCACGGAAAAGATCGAAGCGCTGCTGGGGTTCAAGAGCAGTCAGTTCCGTCAGGTGGTCATGCTTCCCCAGGGAGAATTCCGCAGACTTCTAACTGCGGACTCCAAGGAGCGGCAGGTAATCCTGGAAACCCTCTTCAGGGCGGAGTTTTTTCGCCAGATAGAGGATACGCTGAAAGAATCGGCCAAAGAGCTTAAAAAGAGCAATGACGACAAGTCGAATGAACTAAGATTCGTCTTGAATGAATCAAAAGCCGGATCAAAAGAAGAACTCGCGCTGCAGCATGGTGAACATAAGGAACAACTAAATGAGGTAAAAAAAAGAATTGAGGCAGGCCAAAATTCTGTAAAATCGGCTCAGGAGCAGTTGAACACCGGCATACAGGCCAAAGAAAAGCTGGATGAAAAAAAGAACGCCGAACTTGCCGCGGCCGATTTGAATATGAGGATAGCAGTTATTGATGCAAAAAGGGTTGAATTAACGAGGGCCAGGCAGGCTTTGAGCCTGGCGGATGTCGAGAGCACCCTCAAAAGGCGCCAGGCGGACGCCGTTATTGCCGCCGGCGCTTATGAGAAAAAACAAAAAACAAAAAGTGAGGCTCTGAATGCCAAAGAAAAGGCTGAAAAGGTCCTGGCCGAAGAGGAGCAAAAAGGCGACGAGCGGGAAAAAGCCGCAAGAGAATTAACACGGCTGGAAGAACTGACCGCGAAGGTCGCAGCCTTGTACGAAGCCCGCCATAAAGTTAGTCTGGCTCAAAAAAAGATGCAGTCCGCTGAAGCAAGCCAGAGCCAGGCCCAGTCTTCCCTGGCTGCTATACAGGCTTTGATCGCCGAAAAAGACAAAGCCCGTCAGGATACAGCAGAAAAGGCTGTTCAGTCGGCGGCGCTGGAATCCGCATATAAGGAAGCCGAACAATTAATAACGAAAAGGCAGTCCCTTGAAAATTTACGCAAAGGTATGACTATCATCCTGAAAGAACTTGATACAGCCGGCAGAAAGCTCAATCAGGATGAAGAACACTATCAAAAGGCAAAGATGGAATTGGCCAATCTGCAGGAGGCCTGGAACAGCGGGCAGGCGGCAATTTTAGCAGGCACTTTAACTGATGGCGCTTCCTGCCCGGTCTGCGGCTCCACGGACCACCCTGCTCCCGCCCTTAGTAAGGCGGCGCTGCCTTCAGAAAATGACCTTAAGAAAAAACAGCTCGCCGTGACCAATCTTGAATCCGTCCGGGATAAACAGCGGGATACGTTAAACGGTATTAATTCCAAAAAGGCGTCTGCGGGCGGCAGGATTGAAGAATTGATACACGAGCTGGGAGAGAAAGCAAGCCTTGAACTGGCCGTTCTCCAGGTTGCCGCCGCCAAAGACGGGGACCTGCTGCACGAGGCGGAAGACGCCGTAAAAATTTCCGCCCGGCTGGCTAAAGAACTTGAAGGACTGAAGAAAAAGGAAAAATCGGCTGTTGACCGGCTTGATATTTCGAAAAAGGATTTTCAGGACGCTAAAACAACCTTTGATTCTGCTAAGGCGGTAGCCCTGGAGAGGGAATCGGGAATTCCGGCGGATTTGCGTGATCCATTATTCCTGCAAAAGGTTCAGAAAGACGCCAGGGACAGACGGGAGAGACTGATTGCCGCTTACGAGCAGGCCAGGAAAACGGCCGAAGAAGCAAACCAAGCGCTGGCCAGAGCAGAAACTGCCGGGATAGAAGCGAAAGAGGCAGCCCGGTTGGCCGTAAAACGCGCAAGGAGCGAAGAAGATGATTTTCAACAGAGATTAACAGCGGCGGGCTTCGCAACTCATGATGATTTCAAGGATGCCAAAAGGACGCCGGAAGAGACCGGCAGGCTGGAGAAAGAGATTAAGGGGTTTGACGGAAACCTGAGCGCTGCCAGTGACCGTCTTGAGCGAGCTGTCCGCGGCGCCGAAGGCTTAAACGTACCCAATCTTGAGAAACTTACTGCCGCTCTGACCGAAGCGGAAAATGATTGGAAACAGGCTCTAAAAGAAGAGGCGCAGCTTGAAGAACAAACAGTCCGGGAGGCCGGATGGCTTAAACAGCTTGCTGAAATTGAGGGTTCTTTAAAGGAGTTGGAAAGCCGCTATGCGGTACTCGGTCGTCTTTCAGAAGTGGCCAATGGAAAGAATAACTACGGGCTGACCTTTCAGCGCTTTGTGCTGGGAGCCCTGCTGGATGACGTGCTTGTCGCCGCCACCCGCCGGCTGCAGTTGATGAGCCGGGGCCGTTACCACCTGCAAAGGACTATGGACAGGGCGCGCAGCAATGCCGCCGGGGGGTTGGATCTGGAAGTCTTTGACACATATACTGGCGTGGCAAGGGGCGTGGCTACTCTGTCCGGAGGGGAAACTTTCCTGGCCTCTTTATCCCTGGCCCTGGGCCTGGCGGATGTAGTGCAGTCGTACTCTGGAGGCATTTACCTGGACACCATTTTTATAGACGAAGGGTTTGGCGCCCTTGATCCCGAGTCCCTGGACTTTGCCCTCAGAGCCTTAATCGATCTGCAGAAGGGCGGCCGCCTGGTAGGCATCATCTCCCACGTTCCCGAACTCAAGGAAATCATTGACGCCAGGCTGGAAATCAGTGCCGGCGAACATGGCAGCACAGCCAAATTCAAACTGGGAACACACATTGACAATATCTGAAAATACTGATATGCTGTATTTACAGCATATCAGTTAAGGAAGTGTCGCAGATGCCATTGATTATACAACAAGTACAAAAACGTATGCTTATCAGCCTGTCCCAAATTGCTAAAAAACTAAGTATACAGGAGGGTGATTATATCGCCTTGGAGGAACGGGATGGTGGAATTTTTATCAAACCCGTTGCCTGGCACGATAAAAGCCAGGAGTATTTTTGGTCTGATTCCTGGCAGGAAAAAATGAAGCAAAGCGCCGACGCCTTGAAGGAAGGCCGATATAAAACATTTTCCAATGTTGACGACTTATTAGAATTTCTTGGGGAAGAAAAAAATGCCGACGATAATTCTAACTGATCCTTTTAATAATGATTTTCGGAAGCTATCGCCGGCCGAGCGGAAACAGGCCGGAAAAACCCTTCATTTTATTGCTGTCAATCCTAAACATAATTCACTTAAGATTCACCGGATCAAAGGCACAGGGTTCTGGGAGGCTTATGTTAACAAGGATATCAGGATTATTTTTGAACAAAACAGCGACACAATGATACTTCACGCTATCGGGCGCCATGAAATTTTACGAAAAATATAAAATTGGTTTTACTGCCGGGTTTATTCAAGAAGAGTAAGCCCGGTGTTTTTATCGTTTATTTTATGCTCCATAGTATCCGGCAGAGAATTCTGATAGCAATGAATCGGGCATCCCAGCATGGATATTCCTAAAAAGTAGGAACAGTAGTATGATTGACATTATGTATTCTGGTATGATAGCATTGAACCAAGAGGTGTCGTCAATGAGCAACAAGATTACAATTAGTTTATCTTCAATGCTGATAAATGTTCTTGACCAATTGGCCTGTCAGTGGGCTACTACGAGAAGCGGCGCGGTGGCTGAACTATTACGCAGGATCAAACAGGAAGAAATAGAAAAAGAATTGGCGGAAGGGTACGCTGTATTGTCGGAAGTTAACCGGAAAGAAGCTGAGGTAACCATTTCAGCGCAGTCCGAGGTGGTCTTACATGAGTGAAGTCAGGCGCGGTGATATTTTCCTGGTGGACTTCAACCCGGCAAGAGGCAGCGAGCAGGCGGGTTATAGGCCCGCTGTCATTGTTCAGAATAATGCAGGTAACAGGTATGGCTCTACTGTCATTATAGTAGTGGTAACCACGGCAGTGAGTAAAATCTATCCTTTCCTAGTCAGTTTGGACGCCGGGGAAGGTGGTTTGGAAAGAGAGAGTGCGGTCAATGCCGCGCAAATTCTCACTGTTGATAAGTCCCGCCTGGTCAAAAAGATAGGCGCTCTTTCTCCGGAGAAAATGGACGAAGTAAATCATGTTTTAAAGATCAGCCTGGGTTTACCGTAAATAAATGAGATTATAAAAATTAAAAACAAAATCCCCGATTAAGGGGACAAAAAGCTAAGTTGTCCCAGTCAGGTATCCCATGGTGTTTATAAATTGAACTATGAATCCAAGGCTGATACAAAGTGGTTTTGGAAAATTTAAATAGCTTCTAAAATAACGTAGATATATAAAAAATTATCAAGGAACAATATTTCCAGTAAATTAATGCCAATTAGTTAGGGTTTGCAAATGGAAATTATCTTATGAAAACCTTACGAAAAATTATTCTACGAGGAGTAAGGGAAATGCCAGGAAAAGCTGATAAGCTTATCTGTGTTTGTGACGCTGATCATTCTGATTATATCTTGGAGATATATGTAATAAAGAACAACCATGACTATTTGACACAGGAGAACAGATGAAAATATTGTTTTAAAGGGGCGGAAACGGGCATTTATGAAAGTCGTTTTGACTGTCACTTTGAAAAGCATTTTTTAGACAAATTATTATAGATATATTGATTTGACTTTGTAAATTACACGTGTTATTATGGTATTGTCCTTAGATTAGGTATTACAAATCACGCTCTCTCAAGTTCAATGGGATTAAAGTGGTTGTTAATCCTAATTCCATTGGATAAAAAAAATGAGGGGGTTTTTTAATGTTTCAAGACCGTCAGCTGACATGCCGTGATTGCGGAACCGAGTTTGTCTTCTCCGTATCGGAGCAGGAGTTTTTCGCAGAAAAAGGGTTTACCAATGATCCCGGACGCTGCCCGGAATGCCGTGCGGCTCGTAAAGCTCAAAACAGAAGAGGCGGCGGAAACTCCGGTTTTCGTCAGGACCGTCAGATGTATCCGGCAGTCTGCGCCACATGCGGCAAAGAGACCGAGGTTCCTTTCCAGCCTCGCGGAGACAGACCGGTATACTGCAGGGACTGTTATCAGCCGCGCAGTCGTTACTAGGCTTTAGCGACAAAAAAATAAAGACCTGCTGTAATCTTAGATTTGGCAGGTCTTTAATATTGCCATTTGCTTTTCATAATACTTAAACCATTTTCCATTATTTAATGAGTAATAGGCGGCCGCGAAAACTGGTTCGCTGTTGTTTTTCTAAAAGACCCGGCAGTTTGAAAGGATAAATATAAAGGATACATATATGGAAGAAAAATCTCTTAGAAATATAGCTATAATAGCCCACGTTGATCACGGCAAAACCACTCTGGTTGACAAATTGCTCAAACAAACCGGGTTTTTCCGCAACAACCAGGTCATGCCCGAAAGAGTGATGGACAATAACGAACTGGAACGGGAACGCGGGATAACTATATTATCAAAAAATACCAGCATCGTATATAAAAACACCAAAATTAACATTGTCGATACTCCGGGCCATGCAGACTTCGGCGGAGAGGTCGAGCGCATCGTCAAGATGGTCGACGGAGTGCTTCTGCTGGTTGACGCTTTTGAGAGCGCCATGCCGCAGACCCGTTTTGTATTGAAAAAATCCCTGGAAGCGTGCCTGAAGCCTATTGTGGTGATCAACAAGATTGACCGGCCGGGCGCACGCCCGGAAGAGGTTGTGGATAAGGTGCTGGACCTGTTTATCGATCTTGAAGCCGGTGAGGAACAGCTTGACTTTCCGGTTGTCTATACATCCGCAAAAGAAGGTTACGCAAGAATTTCTCTGGATGATTCTTCAACCGACATGAAACCGCTGCTGGATATGATTATTGAAAAGATGCCTGCCCCGGAAGGCGATCCGGACGGCCCCCTGCAGTTAGTCGTTTCATCTATTGATTACGACAATTATGTAGGGAGAATAGGGATCGGCAAAATAAGCAGGGGCGTTATCTCCAAAGACCAGGAAATAATTCTTTGCAATACGGCCGGCAAGGAGAAACGGGTCAGGATAAACACGCTTTATACTTTTGAAGGCCTTAAAAGGGTGGAAACTGACCGTGCCCGGGCCGGGGAAATAATAGCCGTCTCGGGTATACAGGAGATAAATATTGGAGACACCATCTGCTCACCGGACCTGGTAGAGCCTGTTTCTTTCGTAAATATCGACGAACCCACTATTTCCATGAATTTTGTTGTTAACGACAGCCCCATGGCGGGTCTGGAAGGAACCTACGTGACCAGCCGAAATTTACGGGATCGTCTGGAACGCGAGCTGCTTTCCAATGTCTCTTTGCGTGTGGAAGAACTAAACCCCGACTGTTTTAAGGTATCCGGCCGGGGGGAACTTCACCTGTCCATACTGATTGAATTCATGCGCCGAGAAGGTTATGAATTCGCTGTAACCAGCCCGGAGGTAATCCTGAAAAACATCAGCGGGGTCGTGAATGAACCCGTCGAAAGGTTGTTCATCGAGGTCTCTTCTGAATATGTCGGGACTGTTATCGAAGGTGTCGGAAAACGCAAAGGTGAACTTTCGAACATGGTTAACGCCGCGGGGAATACTGTTAAAATGGAGTTCCTGATCCCGGCCAGGGGACTGATCGGATATAGATCCGAGTTCTTAACCGATACCAGGGGTAATGGTGTGATGAACCATGTTTATGAATGCTATCAGCCTTTCAAGGGTGAAATCATTACCCGTACCAGGGGTTCACTGGTCGCTTTTGAGAGCGGTGTCGCTGTACCTTACGGGCTTTTCAACGCCCAGGGGAGGGGCAATTTGTTTATTGAACCGGGTGTTGAGGTATATACCGGCATGATTGTCGGGGAAAATGCGCGCAATGATGATATTACGGTAAATGTCTGCAAAAAGAAGCACCTTACCAATACGCGGGCTTCCGGCTCCGACGATGTCCTGCGGTTAACGCCGCCGATTACTATGACGCTGGAAAAATGCCTCGAATTTATTAAGGATGATGAATTGCTGGAAGTAACCCCAAAATCCCTGCGGCTCCGGAAAATGATCATTAATAAGGGCGAACGCGACAGGTACGTAAAGATTAAGCTCCAAACCTCGGCCCAGAGTCCAATTAACCAGGTCGCAGCGCAACAGTAAAGCATACCGGACAAACAATACTGTTATTCTGGTTGAAGTGAATAAAATACCTTACTTATAAAAAGCAGGCTTTTCTGCTTTTTATTTTTTTCCGCTAATTCAGGTGTCTGTCTTTAAAATTTCCGGTTGTTCGTCTGTGGGGATGCGACCAGTTTATCTGCATCCTGAATTACCTTGGCGGCGAAATTGTTTACCGCTTTCTGCTTGTCAAAATTACATTTTCAGGAACTGCAGTACTTTGTAGATCAGTATCGCCGGCCAGAGGAGGGCTTTGAAGAAGCCGATCACACCTTCCTTGAAATTAGCCGCATGCTGGAGGTAATAGACAAGCGCGCCGATAAAAGCAAGACCGTAAACACCGCCGGAAACGCCTCCGCTGTTACTCATCTTTTCTATTTTTTCCTCCTTTTTATTTGCGCTGCCCGTATTTATTAGGGAGGTCAACTGCCTATGTGCTTAAGTATCGCCTCTTATACTTGTACTAACTCGTTCACCCTCGGGCTAAGGTTTTAACTCGGCGTATACGCCTCAAACACTTCCCTCGCTTATCCTCGGGTTCACTCGTTCTTTGAATTGAGGCTCAAAATCGCACTTGAGGCATTGCCCTCCCTTTGTTGGCGAATTTTCATACTTTAAGCTGGCACTGTGTTAGCAGTATAGGAGTCTGCTCTAAATGCTATATAACCCAGTATGACCTTGAAAACGGCGCCGGGTACTGCCTGACTTTGTTGAAAAGATTTTCTCCCAGGTCAAGGATTTCCCCGCAGCGGGCAAGTTTATTCAGCCACCTGACAGGCAGGGATTCATAGCCGTAATAAAGGCCCGCCAAACCCCCGGTAACTGCTCCCGTAGTGTCGGTATCTCCTCCGAGGTTAACGGCGGCAAGGACCGCTTCCGAAAAAGAATCAGTATTTAGAAGGCGCCAAATGGATGCCTCCAGGGTGTCTACCACGTAGCCGCCCGATTTGATTTCTGTTTCCGGCAGGCTGGGCAGCTTGCCCCCGAGAATGCGTTCGTAATACTGCAATTCGTTCTGCAGGGCGGTTCCCCTGTATAGAACCCGGGCTTTCTCTGTTAATTTGGCGTAGGCTTCCGGAGGCTTTTTGTTTTTGAGAAGTTCTCTGGCCAGCTGGCAGTACAGGACACAGCCAAGCTGACTCCGGGGGCGCCCGTGCGTCAGGCCGGAGATGCTGCAGACGGCGCCGGTCATAACCTGGTCATTGTCATTAAGGAAGTAAATTGCTGCGGGCAGAATGCGCATCAGCGAACCATTGCCGTTGCTTTTTTCATCGTCTAAGCCGGCCTGATCCGGTTTAACGCCGGTCTCAAGCCGTCTGATTGCTTCCGCGGTTGTGATTCCTACGTCAAAAACATCTCCATGGGGTGTCCAGTAGCCTTTCCGGTACCATTTGACAAATCTATCCCCGGCGTCTTCTAAATCAAGTCCCTTCTCGCACAGGCTTTGTGCGAGGCAAAAGGTCAATGATGAATCGTCTGACCAGGTACCGGCAGGCTTATTGTGAGTTCCGTAACCGATCATTTCCGAAACCGGCGTTTTTTGCAGCCTGTACCGGGGCTGGAATTCCACAGGTACCCCAAGGGCGTCGCCAATGGCCACTCCCAGCAGGCCGCCCAGAACTTTTTCTTTAAGGCCCATAAAACCTCCTTATGCCAACGTATATTTATTTATAAAAAAATGTCGTGAAAGCTTCAAATTGATCCATTGCTGTATTTTCTCTTCGTTTTTGCTGCAGGCGGTATTTTAAGATAATCTGCTAATTTTAGGTAAATTTTCGCCATGGACAAATATTTTCCTTCTTAAAAATTAAAAAACAAAGATTACGGATTTACTTTGCAAGATATTTTTAGCATAAGTAGTTACCAATTTAGTCAATAAGTCAAGCCTGACCCCCTGCCAAACCGGCAAGGTCTATAATGATCAGCAAGCAGACGCCGGCGCTTTGTAGAATGAATTTTCTTTCTCCCTGAGATAGTCCAGACCTACCAGTTGGTTGAAATCATCAAAGGAGTACATCCTGTCCCTGTACCCGGCTGTTGTGCCGGTCTTCATCAGTTCCTCCAGGACGCCCCTTACTGCAAAAGCGGCCGCAAAAAGCGTGGAGACCGGGTAAACGACGACATTGTAGCCGATCTGTTCAAGTTCTTTCATCGGCAGCAGGGGGGTTTTGCCCCCTTCTATCTGAATAATCATGGTGGGGGCGTCTATTTCGCGGTTTATTCTCTCCATGTGCTCGATTGACTGCGGGGCTTCCACGAAAATCAGGTCCGCCCCGGCCTCTCTATACTTGTTTGCGCGGTAGATGGCATCGTCTATGCCGGTCACCGCAATCGCGTCCGTCCGGGCCATAATGATTAAATCCGGGTCCACCCTGGCATCAATAGCCGCTCTCAATTTCGCCACCATTTCGTCCGTCTCGATAATCTGCTTGCCTTCCATGTGGCCGCAGCGCTTGGGGAACAGCTGATCCTCTATGAACATGGCTGCGACCCCGCCCAATTCGAACTCGCGTACCGTCCTCATCACGTTAATAAGATCACCGTAGCCCGTGTCACCGTCGGCAAGAACGGGAATATCCACTGCTTCAGCAATGTTTTTTGTATGTGTAACCATTTCCGTCATGGAAAGTATTGAAAGATCGGGTTTACCAAGAAGAGTTGCTGTGGTTGGATAACCCCCTGTAGCCAGGGATTTGAAGCCTACAAGTTCAATAAGTTTTGCTGCCGTCGCGTCATGCGCTATCGGCATGGCCAAAATTTCGCCGCCGTTGATCAGTTCTCTAAGCCTGGTTGTTTTTCTCATTTTCTCTCCTTAAATTTTTCTTTTTGTATATTCTATAAGTCCGCCCGCATCGATCAACTCACTAATAAAGTCGGGATAAGGAGCAGCTTTATATGTTAATCCGGTGGCAGCGTTTTTAATCAGCCCAGCCTCAAGATCAATCTCAAGTATATCCCCGGTTTTTGCGCCGTCTACCACCTCGGAGCAATCAAGTAAAGGAAGTCCGATGTTGATTGCGTTTCTAAAAAATATCCTGGCAAAGCTTTTGGCGATAACACAGGAGATCCCTGCCCCCATAATCGAGATCGGAGCTATCTCCCTAGACGACCCGCAGCCGAAATTGGTTTCGGCCATGATTATATCTCCCGGTTCCATCTGGGCCGAAAACCCTGGGAAAATATTTTCCATGCAGTGTTTGCCCAGTTCCAGCGCATCGGAAATTGACGCGTAGCGAGCCGGGATAATTGCGTCCGTATCAATATTGGCGCCAAATTTATGCACTCTTCCTCTAAGCGTCGCCGGTCACCTCCCTCGGGTCAGTCAGCCTGCCGGTCAACGCGCTGGCAGCGGCAGTCGCCGGGTTAACCAGGTAAATTTCAGACGTTGGGTCTCCCATTCTGCCGATAAAGTTCCTGTTCGTAGTGGAAACACATCGTTCTCCCGCAGCCAGCACGCCCATGTGGCCTCCCACGCAGGGCCCGCAGGTCGGAGGGCTTACCATTGCGCCCGCTGTTACAAAGGTTTCCATATAACCCAGGCGGAGCGCATCCAGGTACACCTGCTGCGAACCGGGGATAATTATGCAGCGGACCTTTTTGCTGATTTTCCTCCCCTGCATAATAAGATGGGCGAAATAAAGGTCTTCCAAATGGCCGTTTGTACAGCCGCCGATGACCACCTGATCTATCTTAATTTCCCCTGCCTTGCTGACCGCCACAGCGTTGCTGGGCAGATGGGGCAGGGAAACCTGGGGTTCAATCTCTTCCACATTGTATTCAAAAACCTGCGCATATTCATCGCTGCCGTCACTTTTATAAATTGTAAAAGGCCGTTTTGCTCTTGGAACGAGATATTCCATCGTCTTTTCGTCTACCTCGCAGATGCCCGCCTTGGCGCCCGCCTCAATAGCCATGTTGGCCATCGTAAAGCGGCCGTCCATGGAAAGTTCCGAAATGGCATCCCCGGTGAATTCCATGGCCGCATAAAGGGTGCCGTCGACACCGATCCGGCCGATTGTATAAAGGATTAGATCCTTACCGGTTACCCATTTGCCGGCTTTACCATTGTATGAAAACTTGAACGTCGGGGGCGCTTTCATCCAAATTTCCCCCGTCGCCATTGCTACTGCTATATCGGTAGACCCCATACCAGTAGCAAAAGCGCCAAGCGCCCCGTAAGTGCAGGTATGGGAATCCCCCCCGACCACAACATCACCGGGAAGGACCAGGCCTTTCTCCGGAAGGTAAACATGTTCAATTCCCATGTCTCCGCACTCAACATAGTGAAGTCCCTGTTTCAGCGAAAAGTCCCGGATCTTTTTAACCTGTTCCGCTGCAGCGACATCCTTGTTGGGTGTAAAATGGTCCATTACGAAAACCACTTTTGAAGGATCAAAAAGCTTTTTAACTCCCAGCAGGTCAAGCTGCTTGATTGAGATGTACGCTGTCAGGTCGCTGGCCATGACCAAATCTACTTTTACATTCACAAACTCCCCGCTGGACACAGTTTCTTTTCCTGCATGAGCAGCCAGTATCTTTTCAACAATAGTCATCTAGTTAAATCCCCTGTCCTAAGTGTGCTTAAATCGTGCTGCGTTCTTAGATATAAACGTATCCTTCCATGATTCTTCTGGCCGTCCTGTACATGGCGGCTTTCTCCAGGTGGAAGGAAGAATTATTCTCGGAGCACTTGACATCCACTGAAATACATCCGGAGAAATGGCCGATTTTTACCGTACCGTTGCGTCCCGCCTTTGGCCTGACAAATTCGTTTACAATCGATCCCTTCATCTTGGCGGCAACTCCCGTTGTGATGCACCCGGTGCCGGGGTATGCCTTGTGCATCATTCCCGCGGCGTAGACCTTGGAAAGTATGGTCACATCATCGGTCCGCATCAGTTCACCCGTTGCCGAGTTGACCCAGTGAATAGGTTCCTGAACAATGGCGAGCATAGGCATAAGAGCGGTTTTTGCCTCAATATTGGATACACGGGCTGCTTCAAGGCGGATCTGCTCCATTGATTCGATCAGGTCCCTGTCCGAATCAAGGTCCCCTGCCGATTCCGCACCGTTTAAACCCAGGTCCCTGCCCCTGACAAAGGCGACAACAGTGGAAACGTCAAGTATGGAGGCTTCGATTTTACCGAAGTTCCTGACTTCAAGCACGTCTTTCAGTCTACCGGTCGGCAGAAGGCTTCCGGTAAGAGCGCCAATGGTGCCGGAATAATCCAGCGATATTTTCGAGCCCAATCCCGGAACACCGTCAACCGCGAAGTCGCCCTCGTAGACAGTTTTGCCGTTTTTAGTGGAAAACTCCACGTTGAGATACTTGTCAACATTCACGCAGTAAACCCTGACCGTTGTTTTCGGGCCCTGCGCCCTGACCAGGCCCTCGTCCACGGCATAGGGCCCTACGGCCGCCGAGAGATTGCCGCAGGCCCATCCCCAGTCTATCGTCGGCTCCGTTATACCGACCTGGCCGAAAACATAGTCCACGTCGGCGTCCTTGCGGCTGGGAGGACCGATGATGGCGACTTTGCTGGTCAATATGTCAGCCCCGCCCAGACCGTCAATCTGCCTCTTATCCGGGCTGCCGATAACTCTTAAGATAACTTTTGTCCTTTCTTCAATGTCCCGCGGCAGTTCATTTTCATTGAAGAATACACCCTTGCTCGTTCCGCCCCTCATAATTACGCACCGCAGCTTTTTCACTTCTTAACCTCCTCCTGTGATGAAACCTTTCGTAAAAAACCCGACTTTGCGCTGGTTTGGGAAATGAAAAAGCCCGCATATTTCATCCCCCAGGGACGAAATCTACGAGCTTCGCGGTACCACCCTGATTGGCTGCATATAAAAATACAGCCCACTCACTTAAAAAGTACGGGAATATCTATCCGGTGTGGGGATAATATTCCGATACCCCTTCCCTCTAACGCAGGAAATGCGGCTTAGCCTACTTGCCATCCAGGTTTTCAGCCTGCTCCTCCGGAGTGAACTTCAGCTGTCCATATCCTAAAGGCGCTCCCAGTCTCGGCGCCTTCTCCCTGAAAAACTGGATCCAGCTATACTTTTCTCCTTCACAGGATTTTATTTTTATTTACAACTACAGTGAGTATAGCATACGAAAAAAAACTGCGCAATAGGTCAACTTAGCTATTTTTAAAATTTTTTTAGGAACAAAGAAAAGCCTGACCCCCTATTAATTCTCCGCTGCGTATAAAAAACATTTGACAGGGAAACTATAAAAAGGAAAAAACACATACTCACAAGGAGGATTTCCAAATGCCCAAAAATGAGACCAATGAACCATCACGGCCGGTAAAAAAGACACCCGACATAGAAACTGAGCAGGGAACAAATCCCACTAACTATACCCAGTACTCCAGCCAAGGCGGGATGCAGTCCCAGCCTTACGGGCAGTCTCAGCAGCAGGGTCCCATGGCGTCCAGGCCGATGAGCGCCCAGCAGCCTATGGCTTCACAGCCATATATGCAGCAGGCGTTCCAGCTCTACCAGCAAATTCAGCAGCTCAAAACTCAGGCTATACAGGAACAGCAGTATAACCAGCAGTATATGAAACAGTCCATTAGCCAGGCTATTTCTCTTCTTAATCAGGGGATGCAGTATATGCAGCCAACAGGGGCGTTTTCCCAGATGATTCAGGCTGTCGATAATATGCAGCTGCTGCTCAAGCAAATTGCAGGCCAGCAGGCACAGGAGTTCCAGCCGGGTCAGCATTCATACGGCAGTCAGTACATCTATCCGGGACACCAGGGTCCGTACACTTATTAACTTAATTCAAAGAACGAGAGAACCCGAGAATAAGCGAGGGAAGTGTTTGAGGCGCTTAGCGCCGAGTTTTGACCGAGCCCGAGGGTGAACGGGTTCGTACAAGCATGAGAGGCGATACTTAAGCACGTAGACAGTTGACCTCCCTAATGAAATAATATTCAGAGTATCTATTTTCAGAGAGCGCCTAGTCCCCTTACTAAAAGGGGACTTATTATTTCCGGCAGCTTTATGGACTCAGGCGGCCCTTTAATGAACAAAATATTAGGAGAGGCGCGCGCAGCCTCTCCTTAGTGAGGTGATTTAGTTGATTTATCTTAAATCCTTATATTTAAAAACCTTGCCGCAAGTACATGAGAGGCTTCAAGGAATATTAAAAACATATTTTTTGACGAAAAATCTTTGGCGACAGGTAAGATTTATTGATTAGAAGCCGGCCTTTTTGCATTTTCCTGTCATTTTTTAACGGAATAATTGTCAAGGAATATACCTTCTTGTACCGAAATATATAACAAAAAAAAAGGGGGCTGTATTGTGGAACAGTATATTTATGCTAAAAACAAGGCCGATCTCTTTGATAAACTGGTCAAGATAAAAGCTTATAAAGAATCTTTATATGACGGCAAAGAGGCGGTAGTGACATCTCAGCTGAACAATATAGATTTTAACGGCTGTACTCATAAAAGAATCTGGATAACCGTCGATCTTAAAGAATGCGCAAAATAAGTCATCTGACAACAAAAAGAACCTCGCACTTGCTTTAACGCCTCCCCCATCCTTAAATTGGGGGAATAGCTAAAGATGGCCGCGCGGGCTCCGGCTTTAAGATACCCTGGCGCCTGGAACAGTAAACTTTACGAAGAATGTTGTTCCCTCAGGGCTGGTTTCTAAATGAATTTCCGCATTATGCCTGGCTGCTATTTTATAACATATGGCAAGTCCAAGCCCGGTGCCGTAGTCTTTTGTGGTAAAAAACGGAATGCCCATTTTATCCAGATGCTCCGGCGGGATTCCTTTGCCCTGATCACACACCGCCAGAATGACCTTTTCCCCTTCGACAGACGTCCTTACAGTAAGATAGCCGCCTGGCGCCATAGCTTCAAGACCGTTGCGGATCAGGTTGAGGATCATCTGTTTGATGTCGTTTTTCTCCAGGAGCAGGTCGGGTACCTCTTCAAGCTCCAGATTGATATACTTGTCTTCCTTGATAGCGTCCGTTTCTACCAGATAGTTCAAATCCTTAATTAAAACGTTCAGGTTTTCCGGTTTTGCATCATAGGCCTTGCCCCTTGCCAGGGTAAGATATTCCGTAATAATCGAGTTCACCCTGTCCAGTTCACTGATCATAAGCTGGAACCGGTCCGCTTGTTTCCGGAATTCTTTTTTCTCCCCTATATACTCTAGATATCCCCTTACAACCGCTATCGGATTTCTGATCTCGTGCGCTAAACCGCCGGCCATCTCTCCGACGAGACTTAAGCGGTCAAGACGGGACATTTTTTTTTCAAACCGCCTGAGCTCTGTAATGTCATTTATAATAATTAGAATACACGTCTCACTATTAAGCTCAATAAAATCTGTTGATAATAGACCGGTTTGCTGTTCACCCCGTTTTGTATAGATTTTTACTTCAAGGTTATTTATCGGTTTCCTCTCATGCATTGACTTGATTAATTCCGGCGGCGGGCCAAAACTCTCCACCCGCTGGGAAGGGTCGATATAGACATTTAATTCCAGAGAGTTGCGACCGATTATCTCATCACGCGAGAACCCTGAAACCTCAATAAATTTGTCGTTTGCTTCTAAGAAGCGTCCGTCTAAATTTTGGATAAACATAATGGCCGGGCTGGAATGAAAGGCCTTATGGAACCGTTCCTCGGATTGGCGAAGGTCTACTTCCTGCAGCTTTTTGGTAAGGATACGGTAGCGCTCTTCACTTTTCTTCAGCGCAACCTCAGCCCGCAGACGCATTATTACCTGCACGATGGAGTGCGCCATAGCTTCCAGAGTCTCCACATCCTCTTTCCTGTAGCCGCCTTCCCTGTTAGCCAGACTGATCATGCCGATAGTTTTTCCATTATAAGTTAAGGGCGCGCCCAGAAACGCCTTCATCGATGGATGTCCCTCAGGGAAGCCGATGCTTTCCGGATGAAAGACCGGAATATTCGTAAAGAAGGACCTTCCCTCTAGAAGCATCTTCTTATAAACGCCACGAATTTTTATATCTTCAGGCGGTTTTCCGTGACCTGCTTCTTCCGGCATGCGACAAGAAAACCATTCCGGATCGCTGAAGGCAACTTTTTTCAGGAACCCGTCTTGATCGATTTCCCCGATAAGGCCAATCTGACTTCCAGTTATCTCCTGGGCGACATTCAAGCAGGTTTTGCCCAACTCCTGCTCATTTGCGCATGTTAACGACTCCTGCAAGATCCGGTTGATTCCTTCTACCATGGCGTTTTTGAAAAGGATTTTCTCCTCGGTTTTCTTGCGCTCGGTTATATCCCGTGAAATACCGATGACGCCGATGAGCTCACCCGATTTGTTGCGGTAAGGGAATTTGTTGGCAAGAAAGATGCGGTCGCCGTCTTTTGTAGGAATCGTCTCTTCGAAAACTTCACTTCTGCCTGACGTCATAACTTTTAAATCGTTCTCCCGGATCATTTGCCCAGCTTCATGCCCATAATATTTGTTGATATCATAACCGATAATCTCGCCGAAGGGTTTGCCTGTTATCTTTGCCAGCGCCCGGTTTGCGAGCAGCAGCCGGTTTTCAAAATCTTTGACGACGACCAGATCTGATGTTCCGTCGATGATATTAAACATAAGGTTTCGATTTGCGTAAACGGCTTCTTCCGCCTCCTTGCGCCGGGTGATGTCTTGCCCCTGCGCAATCGTGGCGATAATGCCTGTTTTATCTTTATTGTAGATATTGGCTGAATTCCACAGGACTGTATGAATCGAACCGTCGGCGCCGAGGATGGGGATTTCAATAGCTTCCCAAAACTCTCCCGATGAAGTCTGTCTGATATGGTTTAGGGACTCCTTTTTGCTGTTCTCCGGAAACAGAATATCCAGAGGCCGGCCTAAAACCTTATCCTCAGTGTATCCCGTCAGCCTCTCGAAAGCATGGTTGAATTTGGTTATCTTGCAAGAGGTGTCCCAGACTATAATAGACGCATTTGCGTAGCCGATCAGGTTTTCCAGGTAGTCCCTGGTCTCCCTTAACATTTTTTCAGCCTGCTTTTGTCTTGTGACATCCTGAACTACACCAATTATCAGCGCCGGTTTTCCGCCGCCTCTTGCTGCTCTGCCAACTATCCTTATGAATCTAACCGTGCCATCGCTTTTCACAATCCGGAATTCATCTGAGACTTTCTTGCCCTTTCTTATAAATCTTAATATCTCTCTTTCCGCTTTTTCCCTGTCCTCAGGATGAATCAGGCTAATAAAAGCCTCGAAGGAAGGCTTAATCTTCCCGGGGATCAGCCCCAGGATGCGGTAGAGTTCATCGGAACAAACCATCCGTTTATTCTCCAGATCCCAGGTGAAACTTCCTGTATGCGCAATCTCCTGAGAAGCGATAAGATTGCTGTTGATTATTTTTAATTCGTTTTCAACACGTATACGTTCGGTTATATCTTCAAAAGCAGAGATCGCTCCTATGATCGCGCCTTCCCCGTCCAGCAAAAGATTGGAGTTCCAGATGGCCGTCTTACGCATTCCGTCTTCCCAGACAAAATCTAATTCCAGGTCTTTAACTGTCTCACCCTTCCCCAACGCACGCTGAACCGGCATTTCCTCCGGAGACAGTTCACTTCCCCTATGGTATATTTTTAACGGCAATTCGTTTGGTGCGGGATGTAAAAGAGCTTCCCGCGGCTGAATTCTTAGGAATTCTGCCGCTTTCTTGTTATGTCTTATTTCCCGGTAAGTTTTGTTTAAAGTTATGCTTATGCCGACAGGGATTAGATCGAATAATTCCATATTCAAGCCGGAGTTCTGGTTCAGACTGTTAAAAAGAGAACTAATAATCAGCGTCCACCCCCGTTTTTCGTTTAATTTATAATTATCGCTCCGTAGGTAAGTATTCAGTGAACCCGCTTTAACCCCATAACCTCGCTGCTTCCTACCTTTTCCTGTTTGTTGTTTGACTTAAAAATTTGTAACTACTCAGGCTAACGCCTG